>JAVCCG010000095.1 GCA_030765605.1 Candidatus Alcyoniella australis | reverse complement strand
CGAATTGGGATTTCAAATCACAGATTTCGTATAGGTTACGAAGCGCGTATAGTCGTTGATATTACTTGGTAATCGCGATTTGGCTCCATGCGATGTTCATATACTGCTTTCCCCTGTCGCGCAAGTTGCTGATTAATCAGGGGAATCCTGAAACCGCACGCATGCGATAATCTTTCGAAAAAAACCGCGATTTCCCTGTAATTTCGCCTAAGTACGATAGGGCTTAGTTGATCGCATAGGTTGAGTTTTCGCAGGTCTGTAAGTTGCTGATTCTAATACGATATAATCGCATGGAAATTTTGGCAAAACATTATGTCAACTACGCGACTTCAGGCGTAATTTTCCACTCGCCGTTCGTGATTTGGTTTTCAATGAGCACCTTTATATTTTACCAGGAGATGGGGAGGTGTGTCAAATATTACTAGACAAGGCTGGTGAAATTTGGCGTTACAACGTAGATTCTTCGCTTCGCTCAGAATGACATAAGGGACTGATATCGTACGCTAACCGTCATCCTGAGCCGTAGGCGAAGGATCTACGTGCGCACGTGGAATTTGTCTATAATGGACGATTGGTGGTTGCAGGACGTAGATTCTTCACTTCGTTCAGAATGACAGTTTGCGGGCGACTGACAGCGTTATATCGCATTGATATCATACGATAAACCGTCATCCTGAGCCGCAGGCGAAGGATCTACGTGCGGATGGTGAATTTGGTGTGAATTGGCGGACAATAGTTAGGTATGGTGTCCCCTTAACTCGCCGGTTATCAGAGGTCGGTCGGCTTCAGGCTCCGCTCGACCTTCACGTTGCACAGTTTGCCGCTCTGGAAACTGAGCGTTACCGATCCGAAAAATCGGTCGGCGATGAGCTTTTCCAAATAGGCGATCAGCTTCTTCATACGAGCAGGATAAGGGTGCGATTTGAAAAGGGCAAGAACGGCAGATGGAAGTTTTTTCCCGCGTTTTCCCCCCCAAATTTCTGAATACAAGACCAAATAACAGAGATAGTGGTATCCAAGGATTTCTTCGCGGAAACGGTTGATTTTATGGCGAGAGAGGGGTACGATTAGGCATAGCAACGACGGTTTGCGCGAGATCAGAAAGTCGAAGGGTGGTTTTTGCCGTGCATGGTGCTTGAAAAGCCCGCTTCGGAATTTTAAACGGGGGATCCCGGAGAAATATTCAAGAAAGCGTAGGAGGTTCAAAATACATTATTGTTACAAGTGCGGTCGTTATTGCTCTGGGACTTGAAGCTGCAAAAGCAGTTCCAGTTGGGGACTACACGATGGTTTGGGCCCGCATGGTATTCATCGACGCAACTGTCATTGCGATTCCGATAATGTCCTGAATCATTTCCAGTCTTTCATCCCGAATGTCAATTTTTTTAAAAATTTAGTACAGGAGACAACTTACGATTTGTCCAAAACCAACCTTTTTCCTGAAATAAAACCAGAACCCACGTACTTGCTGCCTGAAAAATATCTTTTTCCTAAGTTTGATCCCAAACCTACATATGAGCCTCCAACAACAACCTTCAATATTAAACCGGACCCGCTGCCCGAATTACTAAGAAGAGGACCGGATCCAAATTGTCCATCCTGCCATGGCACCGGCATTTGCAATTATGACGGCTATACCGGCGCACCAAACTATTGTTGGTGCGATCGATGGTGACTCTGTATCCTTTGTCAGACGCATAATGTATTAGAGTATTTATCGTTTATCGTTCTTACCACTCAACGCTCCTTACCGGCAAACGCGCAGGTTTGTTTTCCTGCCGGGTGAGCGGTGCCCGCAGGGTCGAGGTGCTAGGGACTTCTTAATGCCCGGCCCTAATTCACCTTTCCGCTTTCAGTGATTAGCCGAAGGGCACGTCGGAGAAAGACGCTTTAAGAGACATGCCGATTTTAATTAAGATGTCCTTGGCGCATTTTAGACAGAAAGGGTTAATCGAGGGAGTTAATCGAGGGAGTTAATCGAGGGACACCATACTAATTAAAGTTAATCGAGGGACACCATACTAATTAAAGTATCTCCTAGCAAAAACTATTAAGATTATGTCCTATATATCAACGATTTAACATTTTCGGTTCTTAAGCTGGACTCATTCAGAAATAAGTATGATGTCCCCAGATTACCCCAAGTTGCTGATTAATCAGGGTAATCCTGAAACCGTACGCATGCGATAATCTTTCGAAAAAAACCGCGATTTCCCTGTAATTTCGCCTAAGTACGATAGGGCTTAGTTGATCGCATAGGTTGAGTTTTCGCAGGTTTGTAAGTTGCTAATTCTACTGCGATATAATCGTATGGAATTTTTGGCAAAACATTATGTCAACTACACGACTTCAGGCGTAATTTTCCAATCGCCGTTCGTGATTTAGATTTCAATGAGCACCACTATATTTTACCAGTGGATGAGGAGGTGTGTCAATGACTATTTGACTTTGGTGGCCCCAATGGCATTAGGCGCGGAAGGCACGTGACTTAATAAATGTTAAGAAACATTATGTTATGTAATAATTAAGTATGGTGTCCCCCGAACTCCTAATAGTTAGGGATGGTGTCCCCCTAACTCCTATGGGCGTCCCCTTAACTCTCTTCGGCTTTAAAAACGCACGGTTCTAATTTGCATGATGTTGTCTTCCAGTGTTGTAGTTTTGTTTTAGCCGTCGTTCATAGTTACAATAGCTATGCTTGCTAAGATTAGTTCTTATTTGAATAACCAGAGAGTAATGCTTATCAAAATCGCGGTCGAATGTTGATTCAGATACCGCTAGATCATTAACAATATCAGTGATATAAGATAATATCTTTGCTTTATATTGGAGTGACAGAAGGTTTTCTAAGCGTAGGGCATCCATTTGTTTCTGGGCGATGTCATTCCCATCGTAATTTAATGGATAAATCCACTGACCATGCGCAAGTTTATTCCTGAGTTCAATAATAGGCTTAAGGTCGTTTTCAAGGAGGCCAATCAATGTCGTGTATCTCGCGAAAACTGAATGGGGTAACGTTGTATCTGAAAGGGCAGCCCTAGGGACTTTATAGTGTTTTCGGAAAGCCAATTCAATTGCTTTCTGCCACTTGTCTATTTGTGTTGGTTGATCATAAATCAATTCAATATCTATGTCATTAAAAGCGTTAGGTTCAAATGTTAGCTTGCAAAGTCGGCACTCGGACCATACGCCAAGCAATAGGGCGAATAACCTCGTAAAGGAATCAACAATGGTTTTTTCGTCCTTGGAAATCGCTTTTCGAATTGAGCGAGCGACTTGAAGCATGCCGCTTTCAACGGATCTAAGGTTTTTAACATGAAACTTATAAATTTTCTCTTTTGATTTCATGCACTCACTTCGTGATTTCAGGTCACCAAAGGAGACCGGAATAATCGATACCCTTTGGTGACCGGGAATCGAACCCGATTAGACTCCCTTACGGGCGTGTTTCCATTACACCATCACCCTATAAAGAGAATACATAATTACTTTATCTCTGTCAAGATAAAAAACATAAAAACTAGAGCAAAAGGATCCAAATGAGGAAGGTCGAAGGGAGTGTCGCGAACTAGATGCACGCTGACGTGATCATTTACAGTATGTGATACGGCCGGCGAAACTTACATTACGTTGTCTACGTATATCTAGAAGAACTATTTTCTTCGTCCGAATTAACGTTAGGTTCTCGGTTCTCTTCTATCATGCCTCGTTTTTTACGCTCGGCGATATCGAAACCATCAGGAAATATTGTCTTCTCATTCCACTTAGCACCTTCCAGACTATTTACGTTCCAAAAGCTCTTTGTTCGCAAGTCAGCATTGCGGAGATCTGAGTTCTTTAAATTGGCTCCTGTAATGTCAGTTCCTTTCAGGTCAGATCTACAAAGTCTAGCATATTCAAATTTAGTATCGTATTTCTCAGAAGAAGAAAGGGGAGTTATGGGGACATGACACTTTATTATCGATTAAATCAGCTGATATTACTACAAATAACAGTATATATGGCTGACCGTCAATTAAGTATGATGTCCCCCGAACTCTCAAAAGTAACTGATAGATAAGCACTAATAGATTTATAGCGTCAACAGTCAATTAAGTTTCGTGTCCCCAAAACTCTGTTGGGTAATATGATGAGGAATCCCGGGGGCCACCACTCGCGATATCCGTGTCATGGGAAAAAGATAACAAAAACAGGTTGTTTGTCAATAATTAAGTATCGTGTCCCTGGAATTGTCCTGGAATTATCCGAGGCCATTTTGGACGGCAAGGAGCCGTCGGGCCTGTCGCTCGCCCGGCTACACCAGGGTTTTCCAGTCGAATGGGCGGAGCAGCGGAGGGAACTGGGATTCCCCGCGCTTGATTAGTCTGTTCATAGGTCCATGCCTGCTACGAAAAACACCGCCATCTCGTCATCCAACGACCAAATCAGGCCCGATCTATTTTTGGCGAGGCACACGCTGATGCCCCGATTTCTCCAGGCTGAACGACTCCATTACAAGCCGCAATCACCTTGCCCGATGTCCAATCATGCCCGATTCCTGGCCGGATTGAATTTTCGGAACCTACGGGTAGAAATAGTATTCGTGATTGCTCATTTACTAGAGAGCTTTTACGTAGTAATGAAGCTTTAGCGAAGTAGTGCGGTTATCGGTGTCACCGGAACTCCCTATTTGTATAACTCAAGGGTAGAAAACTTAAAAATAAATGAAGGATCTGTCATTGCGCCAAATTCGGTTAGGCTTGATTCACGAATAAAATCTTGATCACTCTGGATAAAAGTACCGCTAAATATTACTCTGTTGCCTTCAGACAGCTCGGCTAATACATGAAATAGTGGATTTGATTGATCAATTAGAGTGTTGGCCCCAATATCTGAAAAAGCGTTATTCCATGTTCCTAGCTTGATCCTGTCTTCACTTTCCATTTTTATATAAATATATGCTTTACCTTCGGAGTTAGTTCCCATGTTGTCGATTTTACCAATCCAATCCTTTACAGATCGCGAATTGGCCAGTGCGGTTTTTATTCCGTTTCTTCTCTGTGTGCGTAGAGCAGATTTTTTTAACTCATTTGGTGCACTTCTATATTGATGGAAAAATATTGTTACTGCATGCGTAAACGCCACTTGTTTTGCCGGTAATTCGATTGGAGTAGGAGTTGGTTGGGGTGTATGTATAACCGCTGAAGTCTTTGATGGGGTTTGATTTTTAACATCACTTAGTCGTACTCCAATAATAGCAAAGAAAAACAGTACACCAAGTATAATGACTAAAGATAGACATCCGGAGATATTTTTTTTTGGGCTCATCCGATTAATGCGTACTTCATCTGATGCAACGCATAGATTTTCAGCATGAAAAACTCCTTATCTCGAAAGCCATACGCTTGCCTTTGCATGGTTTTGATTTTGTTGTTGGTTCCTTCGAGCGGCCCGGTTGAGATCGGGTGTTCGTACCAAGCGTAGATTCCCCATCGGTGCATTCGGATGGTTTTGGCCATCTTGATCAGCATTCGGATTCCCGAGGCTTCGGCCCGTTCGCACCAGGATTCGAGAAACGCCCGTGCCGCCGGGATGTCGTCCTGTTCCCACATTTGGCGCAGTTCCTCGCGCATGTAATAGGCCGCGGCCAGCGGCTGATTCAGGTAAAAACCGTTACAAAAACATGTCGTATCGTATGACGCTTACCATAAGATGAAAATAATGTCAAGATATAAATTTGCAATGACTTCATCAATCGCAATTTAGTACCTGCTGCTCGCGCTACAGCTTCTCTTCTTTTTTGCCCTGTTCGTAGGCTTGGCGTTTTTCGGCGCCGAGGTATTCGGGGATCGGCACGTCCCACCAGCCAACGGCCGGGGAGCCGGTGTAGGGGTACTGCTCGCTGACCATCACCTCGACCAGGGCCGGTTTGCCCGCGTCCAGGGCGCGGCCAATGGCATCGGCGATCTGGTCGCCGCGCGCCACGCGTTCGGAGTGCCAGCCAAAGGCTTGGGCGCAGGCGGCAAAGTCCGGGGTGTAGCGTTGGCCGTCGGGTGTGGTAAACAGCGTGCCCGAGGCACGCTCAAGGCCGAAAGCGTCCATCTGCAAATCCGAGATCGCCAACCATCCGCGGTTGTTGGCCAGCACGACCACAACGTTGGTCCCCAGCTCGATTGCCGTGGCCATCTCCTGCATGGTCATCAGGAAATCGCCGTCACCCAGCAGCGCCACCACCTGGCGCTCGGGCCGCGCCAGTTTGGCGCCGATGGCCGCTGGCAGGGTCCAGCCCATGGCGCTAAAGCCCCCGGTGGTCAGGCAGGTGCCGGGCACGGAGAACGGGAACTCCTGGAGCATCTGCGCCTGGGTGTTGCCAGACGACGTAACCACAAAGGCATCGTCGGCCAGGGCCTGGCGCAGCTCGCTCAGCAGGCGCGAGATGGTCGGCGGCTCGAGCTCGCGCTCCACAAGCGTTCGCACGTAATCGAGCCACTGGGTGCGCAGCTTTGCCACGTGTGCGTGAAAATCGCTGCGGTCGATGGTCCGGCCCTCGAGCTTGGCGCTAATCGCGGGCAGTACGCCGCGCATGTCGCCCAGGATACCGACGTCGACCGGGTAGTTCTTGCCGATCTCCGCCGGGTCGAGGTCGACCTGGATCAGCTTGGTGCCGGGAATGCTGAAGCTCACGCCGTGGCGGTAGGAGGAGGAGGTCTCGTCGGCAAAGCGGCAGCCCACGGCCAGCAGCACGTCGGCCTTGGAGGTCAGCTCGAGCCCCACGCGCGTGCCCTTGGACCCGGTGTGCCAGCCGTAGAGCGGATCGGTCTCGTCAAAGCAACCCTTGCCCGCCATGGTCGTAACAACCGCCGCGCCCGAGGCGTGGGCCAGCTCGGCCAGCTCGTCGTAGGCCCGCGCAATGTGTACGCCGCCGCCGGCCAAAATCACCGGACGCTGCGCCGTAGCCAGCATCTCGGCCGCTCGCGCCACCAGCTGCGGGTCGCCGGGGCTGATCCCGCCGGTGCCCGGCACGTAGGGCTCGGGCAGCTCGACCTCGATGGTCTGGGCCTGGATGTCCATGGGCAGCTCAATGTGCACCGGGCCGGGGCGTCCGCTGAGCATGGTCTGGAACGCGCGTTTGACGGTCGAGGCCAGCAGCGCCACGTTGGATACGCGGAACGAGCGTTTTACCAGCGGCCGCAGCGCCTGGGCCAGGTCGTCGTCCTGCGTGCGCTCGACCTCCTGCAGCAGCCCTTTGCCGCGCATGTGCGTGTGCGCCGAGCCGGTGATGATTAAAAGCGCGCGCGAATCCACAAAGGCCGTGGCCGCGGCAATGGCCGTGTTCAGCGCGCCGGGGCCGATCGAGGTGAACATGCACAGCGGCTGGCCCGTGACGCGGTAATAGGCGTCGGCAGCGTGGCCGCCAGACATCTCCTGCTTGACCCCCAGCAGCTTGATGCGCTCCTCGCGCCCCACGAACGCGTCGGCCAGCGCCAGGCAGCCGTGCCCCGGAATGCCGAAGGCAAAGGGCACGTGGTGCCGGATCAACATCTCGACTACAATCTCGCCGCCGGTGAGTTTCATCGTCTGCTACCCCTGATTTTATTCGGACGCATCATCGCCCGGCTCGCCTCGCGTTTCAATCCGCGCGCCGTCCGCGGCCGACGACGCGTTGTCGGCGTAGAGCCGCAGGAAGCCCGTGCCGCGATCTTTGGCGGGCCGCTGCCAGGCTTTGGCGCGGCGCGTCATTTCGTCGTCGTCGACCAGCAGGTCCAGGGCCTTGGCCTCGAGGTCGATGCGCACCTGGTCGCCGTCGCGCACCAATGCCAGGGGTCCGCAATCCCAGGCCTCGGGGCAGATGTAGCCCACGCACGGTCCGCGCGTGGCCCCGGAAAAGCGGCCGTCGGTGACCATCGCCACCGAGGTGTGCAACCCTTGGCCCACGAGCATTGCCGCGGGCAGGCTCAGCTCGCGCATGCCCGGTCCGCCGCGCGGGCCCTCGTAGCGCACCACCAGCACGTCGCCGGGTTGCACCAGCCGCTCGCGCAGCAAATGCGTGACGTCCTCCTCGCAATCAGCCACCCGCGCCGGTCCCTGATGTACGCGCATTTGCGGATCGACCCCCGATTCCTTAACCACCGCGCCGTGCGGCGCAAGGCTGCCGCGCAGCACCACGATCCCGCCGCGCGGCTCGAGCGGATCGTCGATCGCATGAATGATCGTACCGTCGGGCTCGGGCGCATCGGCCGCGCGTTGGGCCAACGTGTGGCCCTCGATGGTCGGAACCGTTGCGTCGATGCGCGAACCCAATGCGCGCAGCAGCGTCGAGACCCCGCCCGCCGCGCCGAAGTCGCTTACAGTCAGCTCGGAACTGGGTTTGAATTTGCACAGCAGAGGCGTGTCAGCGCCCAATCGGTCGAAGTCGTCCAGCGATAGATCGTCGTCCAGCTCGCGGGCCAGGGCCAGCAGATGCAGCACCGCGTTGGCCGATCCGCCGCTGGCCTGGACCGTGCGCACCAAGTTGCGCAGCGAGCCCGCGCTCAAATGCCGCCGCGCAGTGGGGCCGCCATTGCGCGCCAGTTCGACAGCCAGCTCGCCCACGCGTCGCGCCATGTCGCGCAACGCCTCGCCGTTGGCCGCCACTGTGGCGTTGCCCGGCAGGCTCAGGCCCGCGGCCTCCACCAGCGTACACATCGTATTGGCGGTTCCCAGCATGTTGCACACGCCCGGGCCGGGACAGGCCGCCTCGCCCAGGGCGCGCAGCTCGTCAGCGCTCAGATCGCCGCGTTGGGCGCGGCCGATCCCCTCCTTGACGTCCGAGGCCACGGTCACGCGCCCGCCGAATTCTCCGACATCCATCAATCCGCCGGTGAGAAACAGCGTGGGCAGATCCAACCGCGCCGCGGCCATCAGCATGCCGGGCACGATCTTGTCGCACGAGCAGAGCATTACCAGTGCGTCAAATTGGTAGGCGCGGGCCGTGAGTTCCACCGACGCGGCCACCACCTCGCGCGAGGGAAGCACCGCGTGCATCCCCCGGCCCTGGCAGATCCCGTCGCACAGCGCGATGGTATTGAACTCCAACGCCGTGGCTCCGGCGTCGCGCACTGCGGACTTGACCAGGTCGGCCAGGCCGCGCAAATGCACGTGGCCGGGCACCAGCTCGTTCCATGAGTTGGCCACGCCGATCTTCAGCCCGGCGAACTTGTCCGCACCCACGCCGCAGGCGTGAAACAGTGCGCGGGCGTATGCTGAATCGATGTCGTACTTTTCCATTTGCTTCCTTTGGGGCGCCAATACTACAGCCGCGGCGCAACAGGTGTCAACATGTTGGTTTCAAAGGCTATTTGCCGCTTATCCGGCAGTGGACGCCACGCGCAGAACCGTTGACAGGCCCACGTTGCTGCGGGTACGCTCTATTGGAACCACGCCGCTGATGATAACCAGACGACTGCGAACCGATTGTGTGATGTAACGTAAACACTATGAATAATCCCGGCTGAAGATGACTCCCTTACGGGGCTCCTGGAAACCGCGAGTGTTTCACCATTTCGATTTCTTCGCGCCCTCGGGCCTGGAGCAAGGACTGGACCTGTCCGATGACGAGCTGGCCGATCAGCTTGACGGCACCAAGAGCTCGGCGCTGTTTTTGGGAACCTACAGCGCTACTCAGGTACGCGAGGCGCTCGAACGGTTCGGCATCACGGCCAAGCTCGCGGCCCGCGGATACCAAGACCTGAAGATCAGCTACACCGACCACGGCCCCTACGCCTATCGGATGACCATCGAGCACCCCCAAGACGACGAGTACTGCCTGCTGGGCGAGGTGATCGTCAAGGAGGGTTCGTTCACTCCCAAGGTCAAATTCCTCGAGGGGCACGACCTACAGCAGATGGACTTGCTGGTAATCGAGTGGATGCTGATGCAGGACCAACGCCGCGAGTTCGGCGAGCACAAGCCGCGGCTGCCCGGCCAAAACCACCCCGGCCTGGGCGTGGGCAACGAGGTGGTGCACCTGCTCAACGCGCTGACCAAGCTGCTGTCCAAAGAGGGGCTGCTCAACTTCCCGGAGTACATCAACAACGCTTTGATCTACTCCGAGTTCTTCGACTTTTTCGACCCGCGCAAGCAGGCCGAGATGTCGGCGATCTGGCGCGATATGAGCGAGCTGGGGATGGACCTGAGCCAGGTCTCGTGGGCGGTCTACCTCGAATGCGTGCGCGACGCGGAATCGGGCGAGGCGGTCAAGTGGTTCGCCGAGGAGCAGATCAAGCCGCACTCCCCGCGGATCAAGGCCTATTTCAACGATCCCGAGTACGCCGAGGCGGTGCAGACCTTTCTGGATAACATGCGCTATGAGCTCGACACGACCAAGTTCGAGGAGAAGTATCCAGCCCGGCACAAGATCGTCTGGTAGCCCTTGTCGCTATCGCTATGAGACTCGACCTTAATAAACCGATCGCGCGTAGTGCGCTGATCGCACCGGCCGCGTTGCTGCTGCTGCTGGCGCTGTGCGTTGCGTGCTGGATCAACCTAAGCTGGGCGGCCCTGGACCTGAACCCGTTGCCGCCGGAACTGGACAGCTTCAAGTACTCGGTCAACGCCCGTCAGATTGCACATCAGGCGCTGAGCGTATCGGACCGGCCCGACCTCGCCACACTGATCCAGGCTTGGCACGGACTGCCGTTGCGCGTGTTCAACGCCTGGGTGCTGCTCCCGGCCTGGCTGACCACGCGCCTGGGTCCCGGACGAACGGCCGAGGTCGCGGCGTTGCTCCCCGCGCTGATTTTGCTGGTGCTGGCTGCCGCGGCATTGGGACGCACGCTGTTGGGTCCGGCCCAAGGCCTGCTCGCCGCTCTGATCGTACTGGCCTTCCCCGCGATCCTGGGCTTTACCCGCGTGATGCACCTCGAGGTCAGCGCCATGGCCCTGGCCGCCTGGCTGCCGCTGGCCGCCTGGCGCATGCGCGCCGGGTTCAGGCCGTTGACCGCGATCTTCACCGGCTTGCTGCTCAGCGCCGGAATGCTCGTACGCTACGAGTTCCCGATCTACGCCCTGCCCGCGATCGTTGCCGGGCTGTGCGCCGTGTTACTCGAGCTGCGGCGCTCGCGCGACCGGCTGCGGCACACCGGCAGGGTTGGGCTCAACCTATTTTTATCCCTGGCGAGCTTCGGCCTGGGCCTGTGGCTCTACTTTCAAATCGTACCCTCCGGGTCGCTGGCGATTTTACGCGCCGGCCTGTCCGAGGGACCGTTCGCGCCCGAGTTCAGCCTGCCCGGTGCGCTGGGCGCCCTGCCCTTTCTGGCCCTGCCGGTCGAGCTGTTCCGAGTAAGCATCGAACCCTGGTGGGCCCTGGCCGCCATTGCCTCCATGCCCCTGGCCCTGAGTCGAGCGAACCGCAAGCGCCGTGCCGCGGCGTTCCTGGTCGCGTACTGCCTGGCCGCCCTGGCGTTCCTCAGCGCATGGCCCAACCGCGAATCGCGACGGCTGCTGTTGGTGCTGCCCGCCCTGGCCGTGCTGATCAGCGTGGGACTCGTGCAGGCGCGCGCCCTGCTTCCCAAACGTCGGGCATTGATGGCAACCGCCGCAATCTGTGTGGCGCTTGGCTTGGGCTGGGTCCGGGTCTTGGATCTGAGCTTCGACCCTCAGGTCGGGCGCTCGCGCAGTTTCGTGTTCGAGCAGGACGTACCGCGTTCGCCGCGCGGATTCGAGCGCGCGTCCCTGGACATCACCTGCGCCCTGCTGCGTCACGGGCAGTGGCCGCAAAGTTCAAGCGCGGCAATCATGGGCACGGTCAGCGTGGAGCCCGCCGAGGTGATGCTCTACAGCGCGTATTACGGCATGAGCATCGTGCCGATCTACAGCTACGAGCACGTGGGGATCGAGCACAATCCGTTGTTCTATCGCCTGGGCCCACCCCTTGGTCTGATCCTCACACCGGATCGCGAGCCGTGCGGTCCGATCACCCGGCGCGAAGATTTCGGCTATGTGCCCGCGCAACAGCTCGATGAGCTGTGCGCCGACCTGCCGCCCTATCGGTCAGTGGACGCGGTTGCGGACGCTGAGGGAAAACAGGTCTACGTCCTCAGGCACCTTTGAGGTGCCCGCATGGCACGCGGGCGGACCATAGTCATAACTCCACGATCTTCTCCGCGGCGCGGGGTGGGTGGCGCTGCGACCAGCGTGCTTTGCGAGTTTTGTGGCGGCTCCAAGCCGCCCAGGCGAGCCCTACATATAAAGATCGATTTCTCGATCTTTATCCCGCCGCTCTACAATTTGAGCTTGAGCGATCCGTAATAGCCGGTGGGCGGCATGTCGCAATCGCCGTCCCCTTCGCGGTCCCACTTGTACCCCAGCCAGTTATCGACCTTGAACCCCAGCTCCACGTGGCGGCCGATGCGCTGATAGATCCGCGCGCTGGTGCTGAAGCGCTCGTCCGCCGTGTACCAGCGTCCGCCCATGCCGATGTAGTCACGCTGGGACTGATACTGCGCGCCGACGTGTCCGCCCAGGCCCCAGGGCTCGATCTCCCAGAACAGCCGCGCCGAGGCGTTGTGCTTGGGAGTAGTGCCCAACGGCTGGTCTTCGTCCAGGTCGCGCGTCTCGCTGTAGGTGTAGCTCAGTTGCAGCCCGACCCAGTCGTGGGGATAGACGCCGACCGACCCCTCGGCCCCGTAAATCCGCGCGCTTTTGAGGTTGGTGTAGGTCATCAGCGGCAGGCCGCTGACGTAGTCGTCCTCGAGCACGGTGGTGTAGATCATCTCCTCGATCTCGTACTGGAAGTATCCGCCGCAGATCCGTGCGTACTCGAAAATCGACTGTTCGAGCTCGGCGTTGAATCCCCAGGCCTGTTCGGGCTCGAGCTGCTCGTTGCCGGTCATGTAGTAACCCGAATGGCGGAAGGTCGGCCGATAGAGCTGCGAGAGCGTTGGCGCCAGAAACGCCCTGCCCGCGCTTAAGCGCAGCGCGGTGCTCGGTCCGAGCTTGGCCAGGGTCGAAAGCTTGGGGTTGGTCTCCACGCCCCATGTGTCGTGATAGTCCACACGCACGCCGGGCACGATCGACCAGCGACCGCCCAGCAGAAACAGCTCGTCCTGCAAATAGGCCGAAAGCACTGTTTGAAATGCGTCGTAGGCCTGCTCGGCGTCGGTCATCGAGCTGGTCTCGAACGCCGAGTAGTCCAGTTGCTCGTGACGCCAGGCGAGCCCGGCGCTGAGCAGGTTCCAGCCGGCCAGCAGGTACGAGGAGTTGAGCTGCGCGTCGAAATCATCGCCGACCGTGGTGTTGCCCTTGTTCGAGGTGCCCTTGATGTAGTCCGGCGGAGGCACGGGATTAATCACGTAGGTCGTGGAGAACTCGCGATAGCGGAACGTGCGGCGAAAGTATCCCAGGTCCAGATCGACGCTGAGTCGTCCGATGTCGAGCTGCGCGCCGACCAGGCCGGACAGTCGCGTTTTGTTGTCCGAGACCGTGCCGTAGTCGGTGTCGCTGAGCTGGTTGTCCTCCCAGTGGTAGCGCGACTGGGCCCGCAGTTTGAGGTGCTCGCCGGCGCGCGCCGTGAGCTTGCCGAAGACGTCGTTGAGCTCGTAGGGATGCCCGCGGTGGTAGGGCTTGGGCAGGGTGTCGACCACGCCCTTGCCCATCTGGATCAGCGAACGCGCGGCGTTGGCGTCGATCCAGCCGTCGGACTGCTCGCGGTTGAAGTTCAGCACCCAACCCATGGGACCGGCGGACCAGGAGTGAAAAACGTTACCGCCGAAGGTATAGAAGCTGCCCGCGCCGAGCTCGAACTCGGCGCGCGGCTTGCGGGTCGGGTTGTGGGTCAGGATGTTGACCACGCCGCCCACGGCGTCCGAGCCGTAGAGCGAGCTGGCCGGTCCCTTAACTACCTCCACACGGCGGATCAGCCGCGCGGGGATCAGTTCGAGGTCGGGCGCGCGCATGGTCCAGGGCACGCGCTGGCCGTCGACCAGGATCAGCACGCGGTCGGTGGGCAGGCCTTGCAGGTTGACGCCCGATCCCGGGCCGCCGCGACTGGCCGACTCGTAGTCGTCGACGAACACGCCGGGCACGCTCTGGATCGCATCGCCCGCGTCAACAGCGCCCGCGGCCTCGATCTCGTCGCCCTCGACGATCGAGATCGGCACCGGCGCATCGGATAGCTCGTGCGGCGTTCGTGTGCCGGTGACCACCAGCTCGGGCAGCTCGACGTCGTTGCCCTCGCCCTGGTCCTGATCGTCGTCGTCGTCGTTCTGTTCTTGATCCGCGGCAATCGCCGCCGCCGGCATTAATACGCACAGCATAGCCACGGCCGCGGCCAGCAGCGCCATCGGACAATAGGTTTTTATTCCCAGGATGTTCACGCTACGCTGCCTTGATTGCCTGTTGCGCGGCTCAGTTGTCGACCAGCATGAAGTCGCGGGTCGCCATTTGCCCGCTGACGATGGTGGTCTGGCCAAAGGTCATGTCGCGCGGATCCACGTCGTTCATGCTCGGACCGTCCTCGGGGTTCACGTCGAGGTAGGCGGCCATGCGCCACTCGCCGGGCACCTCGGACTCAACGCGGTACTCAAAGGCAAATCCGCTCTCGGGCACCGGAACCTGAAACGAGTGGTCCGGCGCGCTGGTGGGAAACGGCAGCGGCGTGTCCCACAGACCGATCACCACGTTCTCGCCCACGGCCGCGCCGTCGTAGACCAACACGCCCTTGACCCCGGTGACGTCGTCGTCATCGTCGTCGTCGTCGTCGTCATCATCGTCGTCGTCCGCGATCTGATCCGGGTCGAGGAAGTTGAAGTCGATCACGTTGTCGCCGGCCACGATCTGGCTGGGCTCCTCGGGGATGTCCAGCGGATCGAGCTCGGGATTCATGCCCAGGCCGTCGTCCGGGTCGACGTCGATCAGCGCCAACACGTAGAGCGGCCCGGTGCGATCCAGGCCCGCGCGATAGGAGAAGGGGAATCCGCTTTGCGGCACGTCGACGTAGGTGAAGTACAGCGGCGCCGATGTCATCGGCCACTGGTCGGCGATGGCGATCATCACCTGCGCGCCCACGGCGTCGCCCTCGTAGGACATTGTGCCGCTGATTGTGGCCGGAAAATTGCTCCAATCGTCGTCGTCGTTGTCATCGTCGTCATCGTCGCCAGAGCACGCGGGCAAGGCAATGATCCAGATCAGCGCCGCAAGCAGCGTCACGATTGCAAACAACCAAGTAAGCTTGTTACGTTTCATTTTAGCCAATTCTGTCTAGGGGTGGTCGGAGTGTACGCTCACTGCCACCAGAAATCGACGTCCTCGGGATCGAGCAGCGTGAAGTCGCGCTGGTTGACTCCCTGGACCAGAGTCTGTTTGGTCTCGCCCTCGTCGGGCATATCCATCGGGTCGATCTCGCTGTTCATTGCCACGCCGTCCATCGGGTCGACGTCGAGGAACGAGGCCAGAAAATAGTCGCCGACGTAGTTCAGCTCGATCTCGTAGGCCATGGGAAACCCGCCATCGGGCACGGTCACCCTGATGAACTGTTGGGGCGGGCTGGTCATCGGCCACTCGTTGATCAGGCCGATCACGATCTCCTCGCCCACAGCGTCGCCGTCGTACTGGATCGTCCCGGCCAGGGTTCCGAGCACCTCGCTGTCGTCGTCGTCGTCATCGTCGCCGGACGAACCGCTGCCGCACGAGGCCGCCAGCAGCAGCGCCGTCAATAGCGAGAAGACAACGATGTATATCGCTCTGCTGCTCATCATTTCTCCTAATCAGGCTGCGCGTGGCAACCGGCTGGGCGCAAATTCCGTTGCTAATATAATGAAAAGCACATACAGGCACAATGAGCCCGCTTGAGTGAACGGCAAGATGACATGTAGGATGCGGGGCATTACCCGTATCATTCATGATGGTTCGTAAGCGAGGAGCGCATTGATGTTCAAAACGAGAATAACCGAGCTGCTGGGCATCCAATATCCGGTTATCGGCGGCACGATGATGTACTTAAGCTACCCCGAGCTCACCGCGGCGATCAGCGAGGCCGGCGCCCTGGGAATTCTGGCCTCGGCCAACTACAAACAGATGCCGCAGTTCCGCGACGCGCTTAAGCAGACCAAGGACCTGACCGACAAACCTTTCGCAGTCAACCTCAACATGTTCCCCGCGATCCAGCAGGCGGACAACAACCTCTACCTGGACGAAATGGAGCGCGAGGGAATCAAGATCGTCGAGACCTCGGGCCACAAGGCGCCCGATGATCTGGTGGGCCGGATCCACGACGCGGGCATGCTGCTGATCCACAAGTGCGTGGCTCCGCGCTACGCGCGCAAGGCCGAGTCGGTGGGCGTGGACGCCGTGGCCGTGGTCGGCTGGGAGAACGGCGGCGCCACCGGAGTACTCGACCTGGCCACGAGCATACTGATCCCGCGCACAGTGGACTCGGTCTCGCTGCCGTTGATCGGCGGCGGCGGCGTGGGCGACGGCCGCGGACTGGCCGCGATGCTGGCCCTGGGCGCTGATGCGGCGATCATCGGCACGCTGCTGCTGTCGGCCGAGGAGGCGAAGATCCACCCGCGGGTGCGCGAGGAGCTGATCCGGCTGCAGGAGCACGAGACCACGTTGATCCTGCGCTCGCTGCACAACACCCACCGCGTGGCCGACACCGAGGTTGCGCACAAGGTGCAGCAGATGGAGGAAGAACAGGCTGACATCGAACAACTGCTGCCCCTGATCTCCGGGGCCAAATCGCAGGCCCTGTGGCAGGATGGGAACCTGGATGCCGGCGTGCTGTGGCTGGGCCAGGCCGTGGGCTTTATCAAAGAGATCAGGCCGATCAAGGTCTTGATTGAGGAGATGGCGCAGCAGGCCGAGCAAAGCCTCAAGCGCATGCGTGGACTTTTCGGGGCGGATTGATGTACCGCCTGGGAGAGTATCAAACAGCGCAACGCGAGCGACTGAAGCAAATGACGGACCAACGCTTTTTTGAGCGCATGCAGCACATGGACCACACTCTGTGGACCGACGAACCAAAGGACTGTGCTGACAAGCTCGGTTGGCTCTGGGCGCCCACCACGCGCCGGGTCGACCTGCAACGCATCCGTGATCTGACCCAAAAGCTTCTCCAGGAGGGCATTACCCACGTGGTTCTGCTGGGCATGGGCGGCTCGAGCCTGGCGCCGCAGATGTTCTCGTCGATCCTGGGCAGCACTGCGGGCTACTTGCAGTTCACGCTGCTGGACACCACCGACCCGGGCGCGATCCTCGACTGCGCCCGCTCGCTGGAGCTGGCGCAGACCGTGTTCGTGGTCTCGACCAAGTCCGGCGGAACGATCGAGACGCTCTCGCTGTTCAAATTCTTCCACGGGATGTACGTGCGGGCCCTGGGCGCGACTAAGGCCGGCGAGCACTTCGTGGCGATCACCGACTCCGGGAAGCAGCTTGAGAAGCTGGCCGGCGAGCTGGGGCTGCGCGATTGCTTTATCAACGACCCGCAGGTCGGCGGCCGCTACTCGGCCCTGACCTACTTCGGCCTGGTGCCCGCGGGCCTGATCGGCGTAGACCTCGAACGGCTGCTGGAACCGGCCGCGCGCCTGGCCGTTGATCCCGGGCCCGGGCTGGAGCTCGGCGCGGCCCTGGGCGAACTGGCGCTGGCCGGACGCGACAAATTAACCCTATTGCTCTCCCCCCAGCTGGCCGCGCTGGGCGACTGGCTCGAACAGCTAATCGCCGAGAGCACCGGCAAACACGGCCAAGGCATTTTGCCGATCATCCACGAGCCGATCGCCGCGGTCGACGAATACGGATCGGATCGCGTGTTCGTGCGCATCGGTCTTGCCGGGGACGTACCGCACCAAGCCCTGTGCAGCTCCCTGGTCGAACGCGGCCACCCGCTGATCAGCTTCCGGCTGCACGATGTCTACCAGCTGGGAGAGCAGATCATGCTCTGGGAGCTGGCAACGGCCGCGACCTGCCACGTGCTGGGAGTCAACCCCTTTGACCAGCCGGACGTAGAATCGGCCAAGGCCGTGGCGCGGGAACTGACCGCCGAGTACATCCGCACCGAGTCCTTGGAATCGGCGGACAAGGCCCTGCCCCCACTGCTGACCGACGAGGCGCAAATCAGCGCCGTCCTGTCGAAGTTTGCGCAAAGCTGCCCGCAGGGCGGCTACTTGGCGTTGCAGGCCTACGTCGATCCCCGGCCGCAGACCTATGCCGCGCTGAACAAGCTGCGCGGCCGCCTGTTCGCAATCAATCCCGTGGCCACCACCGCGAGCTTCGGCCCGCGCTATTTGCACTCGACAGGACAGCTGCATAAGGGCGGACCGAACAACGGCGTGTTCGTGCAAATCATCTCCAGGGCCGAACTGGACGTGCCGATCCCAGACGAGCCCGGCGGGATCAGTTCAAACGTCAGTTTCGCCGTATTGAAACACGCCCAGGCCATGGGCGATTGTCGCGCGCTGCTAAAGTGCGGCAGGCACGTGCTGCGCATCGGCCTGGGACCTGATCCGGCCACACAAATCGAGCGCATCGCCGCGGCGATTGGCAACGACGGCTAACCCGGATAATTAGCGCGGGTAAAAAAAAGGGCCGGCGCAAGGCCGGCCCTTTTAAGCTCTCGTGTAGTCCGATCAGTCTTTTGCATTCCTGCGATAGACGATCCAGTAGACAACGCCCACGAATCCGGAACCACCGATGATGTTACCGATGGTTACAGGCAGCAGGTTGCCGATGAAGAATTTCCCCCAGGTCAGGTTGGCCAGCGCCACATCCTTGGCCGCTGCCAAGTACTCGGGGCTCGCACCGGACTTGATGAACAGGCCGGCCGGGATGAAGTACATGTTGGCAACACAATGCTCAAACCCGGCGGCGACAAACGCTGCGATCGGGAAGATGATTGCCAGGATCTTGCCTTCGACGCTACGCGCCGAGAAGCACAGCCACACGGCCAGGCAGACCAGCGCGTTACAGAAAATGCCGCGGGTCAGCGCCACGACGAAGGTCAAACCGGCTTTGCCGCCGGCGATATTGACGGCCGTGATACCCAATGCTCCACCAGCACCGGTCTCCCAGGTGCGGGTGAGGTACATCAAGTAGGCTGTCAGCACTGAGCCGATTAAGTTGCCCACGTAGACGATCACCCAGTTGCGCAGCAGCTTGGACATCGGCAGCTTTTTGCTGGCAACGGCCATCACGATCAAGTTGTTGCCGGTGAAAAGTTCCGCGCCCGCAACTACTACCAGGATTAAACCCAGGCAGAACGCCAAGCCACCGAGCAGCTTGGTAATGCCATAAGGCAGATCGCCACCGTTGGTGACCGCAGTTGTGCAGAACACGGCGCCCATCGCGATGAAGGCGCCAGCCAGAATGGCAAGGAAAAACATGGAAATCGCGTCCATGTTACCCTTTGCCACTCCGACGTTCTCGGCCTTGTTCGCCATCGCAGCCGGGATCAAAGCGTCAAAAGAGATTTTCTCGCTCATCACTCGCTCCCTTTTTGTTTCATCGGGTTGTTTTTTCAATCATGGGCTCACGCTACTTGTTGCCCGATCATCTAGTCAGACATATCGCCAGTTGCCGATAATTTATGTCTGCTTTCTGTGATTGGTATAGGTGGCTACCAAACCGCCTTATGAATGAGCCCTCATTCACTGCGCGGGAGTCTAGCTTTTATTTGCGATTCCGACAAGCTCGATTTGATATTGTTTTTTTCTTTTGGTTTGTTACCGGCTCTTAACGACGGCCGAAGCGGGGGCTGGCGGACTTGTTTGACCAATTAATATCAATATAGGAATTATTTGTGTTTTTATCAACATATTATCGTTTATTTGTCATTCTTCATGTGGACTTATGACTTTTTAGATGCTAATTAAATGTTTGGTTTTTGCTGGCAAGTAACGTAGTAAGCACATCCGGTTGAGGTAATCAATGCAAACTTCCACTAATGGCACCATTATATCCTTGTGCAAGGATTATGGCAATTCACCAATGCGCTTAATGGACGTTGTCCAGGCAGTGCAGGCGAAGTTCGGCCACGTCAGCGGCGAGGCAATGGAGATCATCGCTCGCCAGCTGGGTACACACCGCGTCGAGGTTCAGGGAGTGGTCAGCTTCTACGCTTTTCTCTCCGAGCAACCCCAGGGCAAAATTGTCATCCGACTATCGAACTGTGCGATGGGCAACATCGGCGGCGCCCAGCAGATCGGCGAGGCGCTGGAGCAGGAGCTGGGCATCAGCTTTGGCCAGACCACGCCGGACTCGATGATCTCCCTTGAGCACACCTCATGCATCGGAATGTGCGACCAGTGTCCCGCGGCCCTGGTCAACGACGTGGTGGTCACCGGCCTGACTCCCGACAGCGCGCGCGAGATGGCGCGCAAGCTTAAGCAGACCGGCGACCCGCGCTCGCTGATCACCCAGCCGGGCGAGGGCAACAACGCCTCGGAGCTGGTAAACCAGATGGTGCGCAACAACCTGCGCAAGGCCGGCGAGGTGATCTTCAGCGACTACCAGCCCGGCGCGGCGTTGGCCAAGGCGCTCGAGCTCAGCCCCGAGGAGTTGATCGGACAGATCAAGGACAGCAAGCTGCGCGGCCGCGGCGGCGCCGGATTCCCCACGGGCATGAAGTGGGAATTTGCGCGCAGGGCCAAGGGCGAGCGGCGTTTTGTGATCTGCAACGCCGACGAGGGCGAGCCGGGCACTTTCAAAGACCGCGTGATCCTGACCCAGATGCCCGAGCTGATGATCGAGGGCATGACCTTAGCGGGCTACGCCATCGGCTCAAGCGAGGGCATCATCTACCTACGCGGCGAATACGCCTATCTGCGCCGGTTCCTTGAGGCCACCCTGGATCAGCGTCGCGCCGCCGGACTGCTGGGCAAGGACATCGGCGGCAAGGCTGGGTTTTACTTCGACATCCGGATCCAGATGGGCGCCGGCGCCTATATCTGCGGCGAGGAGACCGCGCTGATCGCCTCGGCCGAGGGCGGACGCGGCGAGCCCAAGAATCGCCCGCCCTTCCCCGCTCAAAAGGGCTACCTCGACGCGCCGACGATCGTCAACAACGTCGAGACCTTCTGCTGCGCGGCGCGCGTGGCCGAAAACGGCCCAGCGTGGTTCGCGGCCATCGGCGACCCGGAGAGCCCGGGCACCAAGCTGCTCAGCGTCTCGGGCGACATCGAGCGCCCCGGCGTCTACGAGATGGAAATGGGCGTCACGGTCACCGAGCTGCTGGCCGAGGTCGGCGCCCAAGACGCAGTGGCGGTGCAGGTCGGCGGCCCCTCGGGCCAGTGCATCGGCCAGGACAAGTTCGACAACAGGATCAGCTACTCCGACCTGGCCACGGGCGGATCGATGATGGTCTTCGGCCCGCAGCGCGACGTGTTGGAGATCGCCTCGCACTTCATGGAATTCTTCATCGAGGAGAGCTGCGGCTTCTGCACCCCCTGCCGCGTGGGCAATGTGCTGCTCAAACAGCGCCTCGACTTGATCCGCGAGGGCCAGGGCGAGCCCAGCGACATCGATTACCTGACCGAACTTGGCAAGGCGGTCAAGGTCACCAGCCGCTGCGGCCTGGGGCAGACCTCGCCCAACCCGATACTGACCACGATCGAGAATTTCCGTGCCCTGTACGATTCGAAGCTGCACGAGGTCACCGACGGCATGCAGTCGACGTTCGACATCAACAAGGCGCTGGGCGACGCAGTGAGGGTTCAGGGCCGTCAGCCGGTTCACTTTGACGACTGAGAGGAAATAAACAGATGAGCGACACTTTCACATTCACGATCGACGGCGTCGAGGTCACCGCAACCAAGGGCCAGACGATCATCGAGGCGGCGGATCAATCCGGCGTGTACATCCCGCGCCTGTGCTACTGCGAGGGGCTCAAGCCCTACGGCGGCTGCCGGATCTGCACCGTGCTGATCAACGGCCGGCCGCAGGCGGCCTGCACCCAGCCCGCAGCGCCCGGGATCGAGGTCACCAACGAATCGGCGGAACTCAACAAGCACCGCCGCGCCTTGATCGACATGCACTTCGTCGAGGGAAATCACTTCTGCATGTTCTGCGAGAAGAGCGGAGACTGCGAGCTGCAGGCCCTGGCCTACCGCTTCGGCATCACCGCGCCGCAGTATCCCTACATGTTCCCCAAGCGCGACATCGACGCCACGCACCCGGACATCTTCATCGACCGCAACCGCTGCGTGATGTGCGGCCGCTGCGTCCAGGCCTCGCGCGACGTCGACGGTAAAAACGTATTCCAGTTCGTCGGCCGCGGCAGCGATAAGCGCGTGGCAGTCAACTCCGAGGCCAACCTCGCCGACACCGACATGGCCGCCTCGGACAAAGCCGCCGAGGTCTGCCCCGTGGGAGCGCTGTTGCGCAAGCGCGTGGGCTTTGCCAAGCCGATCGGCAAACGCGACTACGACAATACGCCCATCGGATCGGATATCGAATCCGGTAAATCCGCGGCCCAGTAGTGGAGAATCAAATGAGCAAACCCAAAGTGGCAACAACGTCGCTGGCCGGCTGCTTCGGCTGCCACATGTCGCTGCTGGACATCGACGATCGCATTCTCAAGCTGATCGAACTTGTGGATTTCGACAAGTCGCCGATCAACGACATCAAGAAGTTCACGGGGCGCTGCGCCGTGGGCCTGGTCGAGGGCGGCTGCGCCAACGAACACAACGTTCACGTACTGCAAGATTTCCGTCGCAACTGCGAGATTCTGATCTCGGTGGGCGACTGCGCGATCATGGGCGGCATCCCGGCGGTGCGCAACGGCATCCCGCTTAAGGAATGCCTGGACGAGGCCTATATCAACGGCCCCACGGTTTACAACCCCAGCGGGCAGATCCCCAACGACCCCGAACTGCCACTGATTCTCGATCGCGTCTACCCTTGCCACGAAGTAGTTAAAATCGACTACCACCTCCCCGGCTGCCCGCCCCCGGCGGACATGCTCTGGGAGGCTTTAGTGGCGCTGCTGACCGACAAACCGCTCGATCTGCCCTATGAGCTGATCAAGTACGACTGAGCCAACTCACGGACACTAGGAGCCCAACAGTGGAAGCCAACTCCAATTTAAAACGAATCGCCATTGAGCCCGTGACCCGCGTCGAAGGGCACGGCAAGGTCTCGCTGTTGCTTGACGAGCACAACAAGGTCAAGCAGGCACGGCTGCATATCGTCGAATTTCGCGGGTTCGAACGCTTTGTCCAAGGCCGACCCTATTGGGAGGCGCCGGTGCTGGTCCAGCGTCTGTGCGGCATCTGCCCGGTGAGCCATCACCTGGCCGCGGCCAAGGCGATGGACCTCATCGTGGGCGTGGACCAGCTGACTCCCACCGCCGAAAAAATGCGACGGCTGATGCACTACGGCCAGACCTTCCAATCGCACGCGCTGCACTTCTTCCACCTGGTCTCTCCGGACCTGCTGTTCGGCTTTGACGCCGACCCGGCGATCCGCAACGTGATCGGCGTGGCCAAAAAGTTCCCGGAACTGGCGGTACAGGGCGTAATGATGCGCAAGTACGGCCAGGAGATCATCCGCGCCACCGCGGGCAAGAAGATCCACGGCACCGGCGCGATCCCCGGCGGCATCAACAAGAACCTGACTATCGAAGAACGCGACGAGTTCCTCAAGGACATCGATCAGATGCTCGCCTGGTCGCGCTCGGCCCTGGAGCTTTGCAAGAACTACACGCGTGAACACCTGGGCACCCTGGCCAGCTTCGGCACGTTTGAGTCAAACCACCTGAGCCTGGTGCGCGAGGACGGAGCGCTGGACCTCTATCACGGCAACCTGCGCGCCATCGACGCCGAGGGCAACAAGATCTTCGACCAGGTCGACTACTCGAACTACACCGACTACATCGCCGAAGAGGTCCGCCCCTGGTCGTACATGAAGTTCCCGTTCATCAAATCGATCGGACCTGAAGACGGCTGGTACCGCGTGGGACCGCTGTCGCGCATCAACTGCTGCGACTTCATCGACACTCCCGAGGCCGAGGCCGAACGCAAGGAGTTCATGGAGCTCGGCAACGGCAAGCCGGTCCACGTCTCGATGGCCTATCACTGGGCGCGGCTGATCGAGCTGCTGCATTCGGCCGAGAAGATCAACGAGCTGCTGCACGACCCGGATCTGCAGAAGCTCGACCTGGTCAAGACCGGCGAGCGTCGCGGCGAGGCCGTGGGCCTGCTCGAGGCGCCGCGCGGCACGCTGTTCCATCACTATAAAGTCGATCAGAACGACCAGATCACCATGGCCAACCTGATCGTCTCCACGACCAACAACAATGAGCCGATGAATCGCGCCGTGCAGAAGGTCTGCGATGAATACTTCGACGGTCGCGAGATCACCGAGGGCCTTCTCAACCACATCGAGGTCGCGATCCGCGCCTACGATCCGTGCCTGTCGTGCGCCACGCACGCCATGGGTCAAATGCCGCTGATCGTCGAGCTCTACGATCACGCGGGCGATCTGGTCGACAGGAAAGTCAAAGGTTGATCGATTCCAAAACCCGGGTGCTGCTGATCGGCTACGGCAACCCGGGTCGCCTTGACGATGGCTTGGGTCCGGCGCTGATTGAAAGGCTGACCGGGCTGGATCTTCCAGAGGTCACGGTGGACTCCAACTATCAGCTCAGCGTGGAGGACGCTGCGGCCGTGGCCGAACACGACGTGGTGATCTTCGTTGACGCCGCGGTTAAAGGGCCTGAGCCGTTTTTCTTTTGCCGAATCCAGCCCAAGGCGGCGACGAGCTTCAGCAGCCACAGCGTGGAACCCGCGGCGGTGCTTGCCCTGGCCCATGAGCTGTTCCAGAGCAAGGCCCGCGGCTACGCATTGGGAATCCGCGGCCACGAGTTCAACGAGTTCGGCCAGTGGCTGGGCGAGCGCGCAACAGCCAACCTCGAGGCCGCGTTGGAGTTCATCGTACCGTTACTGCTCTCTAAAGATTTCGAGACCGCGCTCACCGACGACTTATCGTTTGCTGATTTAAACTAATTTAGAGTGTCATCTATGGTCAGCATCCAACTACCCCGCCCGACCGCCGTTCCGCTGATAGCCATCGGCGGCGATCTCAAGTGCCGCCCTGCTCTGGCCGATGGCGGCATGGCGCACGTGGCCGACGAGATCGGCGATCTGGCCGACCCGGACAATCAGGACGCCCTCGAGGACTTCGTCGAACAGCACCGGCCGGCAGGCATTGTACGAGACGCGCACCCCGGCTACTTCTCGAGCATGCTCGCGCAGCGCATCGCCGACGAGCGCGGGATCGAGCTGATCACGGTCCAGCACCACCGGGCGCATGTGGCCGCGGTTTGCCTGGAACACGGGCTGTACCACGAACCGGTTGTCGGCCTGGCGTTTGACGGCACGGGATTTGGCGACGACGGCACGGCCTGGGGCGGCGAGCTGTTCAGCGGCTCGTTGGACGATGGTCTTGTGCGGCGCGCGCACTTCGCCCCCCTGCCCCTGCCCGGCGGCGACGCGGCAATCAGACAGCCTTGGCGCATCGCCCTGGCTCTGCTGCTCGAACGCGGCATGCCCCACGATACCATCGAAGGTTGGCTTGCACTGCGCAAGGTCGATCCGGGCGATCTGGACCTGCTGCTGCGCTCGCTGACCAGCGACATGCCAATGGCGCGTTCGACCTCCCTTGGCCGCTGGTTCGACGCGGTCTCAGCTTTGCTCGGTGTACGCACCCAGGCCCAATTCGAGGCCCAGCCCGCCATTGACCTGCAGAACTTGGCACAGCAACAAGACGTGCACGGTTTGACCGCCCAGTGGCCGTTTAGGGTCGAATCCAATGCCGACGGCCTGCTGCAAATCGACTTTCCCAACCTGGTCCAAGACGCTCTGAGCGCGCCCGAACATGCACCCGAGCTGGCGGCCGCGTTTCACGTCGCAGCGGCACAGGCCACGGCCAGCGTTGCAATTGAGTTGGCGGCGCAAGCCTCGACCGACAAGGTGCTAGCCGCTGGCGGATGTTTTCTCAACAGCCTGTTCGAGGGATTGCTCGTCGAACGCCTGCACGCCGCGGGGCTGCAATATCTCAAGTCGAACAAGTTGCCTGTGGGCGACCAGGCTATCGCCTTGGGGCAGATCGGCTTGGCCCTTAATCACGAACCGCTTCCGCGCGATAAGGGGTAGGCAAATGTGTCTGGCAGTTCCGCTACGGTTGATCGATGTAGATAAGGCACTCAACGTCGGAACCGTGAGCAGCGGCAGCACGACCATCGAGGTCGGACTCGATCTGGTGCCCGACGCACAGCCCGGCGACTATCTATTGGTGCATGCAGGCATGGCCATCGAGCGCATGGACGAGGACGAGGCGCGCAAGACCATCGAGATCTATCGCGAGTACGCCCAGGTGCCCGGGATGATCGAGCCGGAGCACAATGACTGACTCGGCAATGCGCTCGCGCGAGCTGGTGCAGCGTCTGACCGACGCGCTGGCGGACGA
Source organism: Candidatus Alcyoniella australis (assembly GCA_030765605.1). Taxonomy (NCBI): domain Bacteria; phylum Candidatus Lernaellota; class Candidatus Lernaellaia; order Candidatus Lernaellales; family Candidatus Alcyoniellaceae; genus Candidatus Alcyoniella; species Candidatus Alcyoniella australis. The sequence goes on along the minus strand of JAVCCG010000095.1, from coordinate 48,556 downwards.
GGCTGCTTTGCTTGGGCACGTGCGGATCATGCACGTCTGCGGCACTCACGAACACGAGATCAGACGCTTTGCCCTGCGCTCGCTGCTGCCCTCCAACCTGGAGGTGATCGCCGGGCCGGGCTGCCCGGTGTGCATCACGCCCGCCTCGGCGATTGCCACGGCAATCAGCCTGGCGCAACTCGATCAGCGGCCGATGCTGTGCACCTACGGCGACATCGTACGCGTGCCGATCGAGTCCGGCTCCCTGTGGTCGCAACGCGCCGCAGGGGCCGACGTGCGCATTGTCTACGGTCCACGCGACGCAGTGCGCTTGGCGCGCGAAAATCCGGAGCGCACGGTGATCTTCTTCAGCGTGGGATTCGAGACCACGGCCGCGCCCGTGGCCGGGCTGCTGCTCGGCGAACTTCCCGACAATCTGCTGCTCTACTGCTGTCATCGCTACGTGCCGCCCGCAGTACGCACCCTGGCCCAAGACGACGACGGTTTTATCAGCGGCTACCTGCTTCCCGGACACGCGGCGGTGATCACCGGCACCCGCGCCTACGAGTTTTTGCCCGAACAATGCAACGCGGCAAGCGCTGTGACCGGGTTCGAGCCGGTGGATGTGCTCAGCGGACTGCTCTCCATCTTGCGCCAGTTGCGTACCGGCGAGCCGCACGTGGCTAACTGCTACCCGCGGGCCGTGCGCGCCGCGGGCAACGAGCGCGCCCAGGCCGTTCTGGCCGAGGTATTCGACATCGAGGATGCGTCCTGGCGCGGCATCGGCGTACTGCCCGGCACAGGATTCAAACTCAAGGAGCGATTCGCAGCCCACGACGCTTTGATGCGGCTCGGATTGAGCGAGGTTCCTGCCGACGACATTCTGCCCGGCTGCCAATGCCACAAGGTCGTGGTCGGACGATTGCAACCGGACCAGTGCGGACTGTTCGGCTCCCGCTGCACGCCCGAGCACCCGCAGGGTCCGTGCATGGTTGGCAACGAGGGGACCTGCCGCGCGGCCTATCTATTCCCGGAGAACGACGATGACTGACAACATTCGACTGGCACACGGTTTCGGCGGACGGCTGACCCAGGAGCTGCTCGACGAGTTGATCCTGCCCGCGCTCTCAGGGCGCGAGGGGCATGCGATCACCCTCGACGCGGCACTGATTGAAGACATCGAAACTCCGCTGGCCTTTTCCACCGACTCGTTCACCATCAGTCCGATCTTTTTCCCCGGCGGCGACATCGGCAAGCTGGCGGTCTGCGGCACGCTCAACGACGTGGCGATGATCGGCGCGCGTCCGCGCTACCTCTCGCTGAGCCTGCTGATCGAGGAGGGGTTGCCGCTTGACGACCTGCGGCGGGTGATGGCCTCCATCGGCGACACCTGCCGCGGCCAGGGGGTCGAGGTGGTCACTGGCGACACCAAGGTCTTGGAGCGCGGCGCGCTGGACAAACTGTTCATCAACACCACCGGGATCGGCCCGCGACTGACCGGTCCCTTGGGCCCGGCGCAGGTGCGTGAGGGCGACGCGATTTTGATTTCGGGCACCATCGGCGACCACGGCGCGGCGATCCTCAACGAGCGCGAACAGATGGGATTCCGCGGTGAGCTTAAAAGCGACTGCGCGCCGCTGTGGCCCATCGTGCAGGCGGCGCATGAGGCTGCTGCCGATAAGTTGCACGCCTTGCGCGACCCGACCCGCGGCGGACTGGCCGCCACGCTCAACGAGTTTGCCACCGATACCGGATTGCAATACGTGATCCAGGAGCAGAACCTGCCGATCCGCGATGACGTGGCCGCGTTCCTCGAAGTGCTGGGCCTGGATCCGCTGCCGTTGGCCAACGAGGGCAAGTGCCTGCTTTTCGTCGATCCATCGGCCGCAGGAGACGTGCTCGACGCGGTGCGTAGCGCGCCCTACGGCGAGAACGCGACCCAAATCGGCCACGTGGAACCGGCCAAGCGCCGCGGACGCGTGGTGCTCCAAACCGCCATCGGCACCCGCCGCGTAATCGAAATGCCCCTCGAGGCCGGGCTGCCCAGGATCTGCTGATGCACGAGCCGGGCATCACCCGCGGGATCATGGACACGGTGCTCGAGACACTCGAGCGCGAACGGATCGAGTCTGTGGTGCGCAAGGTCAACGTCACCATCGGCGTGTGCCAGGGCCTGGTGCCCGACGCGATGCAGATGTTCTTTGAGATGGAGCGGCCGGGGACGCCACTGGCCGAGGCCGAACTGGTGATCGAGCTGCAGCCGATGATCGCCCATTGCCCGACGTGCGATAAACAGCACCAGCTGGACCTGCCGATACTGTTCTGCCCCGAGTGCGGATCGCAGATGGAGCTGATCCAGGGCAAGGAACTGCTGGTGACTTCAATCGAGGTGGATCAATGACCGAGATTCAAATCAACAAGGACCCGCGCAGCCCTGAGCAGCGCATTGCCCAGCAGGTGCGGCAGGATTTGTTGCGCCGTAAAATCCTGGCGCTAAACCTGATCAGCTCGCCGGGCTCGGGCAAGACCACGCTGCTCGAACAGACCCTTCCCCGCTTGGCGCAACGCTACAAGCTGGCCGTGGTCGAGGCCGACTGCGCCACGCGCAACGACGCCGACCGGCTGGAGAAGCTCGGCATCGAGGTCGAAATGATCTGCGCCGGGGTCACCGCCTGCCACATCCCGCAGCCCACGGCCAAGCGCGCCATCGAGGCGCTGAACCTCGATGGCCTGGAGCTGCTGGTGATCGAGAACGTGGGCAACCTGGTCTGTCCGGCCGATGAGGACCTGGGCGAGGATCACAAGATCGCCCTACTCTCGGCGGCCGAGGGTGAAGATAAACCGCTGAAGTACCCGCTGCTGTTCCAGTGCGCGTCGCTGGTGCTGCTCAACAAGATCGACGCGGCCGACGCCCTGGGCGCTGACCTGGACCTGATGGAGCGCAACGTGCGCGCCACCAATCCCAATGTCGAGGTGCTGCGCATCTCCGCGCGCACCGGCGAGGGGCTCGAACGCTGGATCGATTGGATCGAGACTCGGATCCGGCAGAAGCGCGACGCCTGATCGTCTTGGATCAGCTTACATTCAGGAGCCGAACGCCTCTGCTGGTTTGAACAGCTCGCGCTCGGCCTTACGCCAGCGCTGGAACAGTTCCGGATCCCAGACTCGCGGATAGGCCGCGTAGAGCTTGCGCGCCCGGCGCATGGCCAGGCCCTGGCCCGCGAACAGCGGCAGCAGATCCGGGTGTTTGTACAGTCCGCGCGCTCGCGCCGGCATGCTCGACAGGCTGGGGATCATCGGCTGCACGGTGACCGACGTGGCCTGATCCTCGGGTTGCAGCAGTCCGTCCTCGATAAAGGCCGTCATCTGCTCGGTTGAAAAGCGTTCGAGCAGCAGGCGGGTGATGTCGTAGCTGGCCAACACGCTGCCGCGACCGCTCATATAGCGCCAGGCGTAAGGCCACAGCGCAGCAGTGCTCGGCCTGCCGTAGTTCAGCGCCGCAACCGCCGCCTGGCTCAGGTACTTCGCCGCGAGCATCGAACCCGCAGCGCCGCTGCCCAAAGTCGGGATCACCTGGCAGGCCGCCTCGCCGATCACGGCCAGGCCGTCGGTCACCAGCCGCGGAATGGCGCGGCGCACGCGAATCAGTCCCTTGCCGCCGATCAGGCGTTTACCCAGAAATCCCACGCGCGCGGCGTAGGCTTTAATCAGCTCGGCGGGGGTCGGCTGATCGTAGGCCGCGTTGAGCCCGACCAGGATGTAGCCCAGCTCCTGCCGCAGCGAGAGGAAGGCGAACTCCGTGGAGTAGTTGCCGGCAAAGGCCAGCTTGGTCCAGACCTGCTCGTCGCCTGCCAACCCCTTGTTGACCGCTTCCTGCGCAGCCTCGCGGTCGATGTTGCAGATGTGGTTCTCGGCCGCCACATTGTCCAGCCGATGTTCGGGCAGCTCGATGCCCAGTTGCGGATCGAGTTTGCGCACCAGGGCCGCGTCATAACCCGAGGCATCGACCGTCAGCCGTGCGCGAATCTTCGCGCTGCCGCGTCCGACCCGGAACCGTGCGCCGACCACGTAACCGTCCTCGACCAGCGCCTGCGTGGCGCTGTGCTGCGGTAAAAACTGTGCGCCCGCGGCCTGGGCCTGCTCGGCCATACGCCTGACGATCTTGTGTAAATAGACCGCGTAGATCAGCCCCTCGTCCTTGACTGCGATGCCGAGGTTCCCGCGCGGCGAGAAGATGTTTACTTGTTTTGCGTTGTATGGGATCTCCTGATCCAATGGCGCTCCGCCCATCAGTGGATCCCAGATCGACTTCTCGAGTTCGATCACGATCGGGTTGCCCAGATCCTCGCGCGTGCTGCGATCGCACAGGCAGACCCGCAATCCGGCCGCAGCCATCTCGCGCGCCGCAATACAGCCGCCGGGACCGGCGCCGATCACCAGCACGTCGTAGTCGTAATTCATCAGCACCCTCCATTGGTGTCGAGCAGGCGAACGCCGATTATGACGAAGTGCGTCGAGGCTCTCAAGGGCCCAATTACCGGGGTTGAACTGTGCCAGGGGTGGCGATAGACTTGCCGCGCCACAGGGTATTTGCAGTGTGTTGTACGGTGATACCCCAAACCCGCAACCCAGCCACACACTTCGAGGCAGACAACCATGAAAAGCCTGACCTACCCCAAGCTTAAAACTCGTCTTCCCGGCCCCGAGGCCAAGCGCCTGCTCAACCTTGATCGGCGCTACATCAGCCGCTCGTACACTCGCACCTATCCGCTGGTTGCGGACCACGGCGTGGGCAACAAGGTAGTCGACGTGGACGGCAACCAGTTCCTCGACTTCACCTCGGGAATCGCGGTCACGGCCAGCGGACACTGCCACCCGCGGGTGGTGGCGGCGATCCGCGAACAGGCGGGCAAACTGCTGCACATGTCGGGCACCGACTTCTACTACGTGCCGCAGATCGAGCTGGCCCGCGAACTAAGCAGCATAGCTCCGATCAAAGGGCGCAAGACGGTCTACTTCGGCAACTCCGGCGCAGAGGGTGTCGAGGCCGCGTTCAAGCTGGCGCGCCACCACACCGGTCGCCAGCGGGTGATCGCGTTTCTCGGCGCGTTCCACGGCCGCACCATGGGCGCGCTGAGCCTAACCGCCAGCAAGTCGACCCAGCGCCAGGGCTTCGGCAGCCTTGTTCCCGGCGTGGTGCACGTGCCCTTCGCCTATTGCCATCGTTGCCCGTACAACATGCGCCATCCCGAATGTGATCTGCACTGTGCGGACTACATCGAGCAGACAATCTTCAACACCATCGCCCCGGCCGACGAGGTGGCGGCGATCTTCGTCGAGCCGATCCAGGGCGAAGGCGGATACATCGTGCCGCCGCCGGGCTATCTCAAACGCCTGCGCGAGATCTGCGACCGACACGGCATCATGCTCGTGGCCGACGAGATCCAGACCGGCATGGGACGCACTGGCAAGATGTTTGCGGTGGAGCACTCGAAGGTTAAGCCCGACATCCTGGTCTGCGCCAAGGGACTGGCCTCGGGCCTGCCGATCTCGGCGATCGTCGCGCCGGAGAGCGTGATGGACTGGGGCCCCGGGGCCCACGCCAGCACCTTCGGCGGCAACCCGCTGAGCTGCGCCGCGGCCCTGGAAACCATTGCGCTGCTGCGCGGCGGGCTGATCGAAAACGCCCGCGTGCAGGGCGAGCGGCTGACCAAGGGGCTAAACTCGCTGGCCGCGGACAGCCCGCGGATCAGCGACGTGCGCGGCTTGGGCCTGATGGTCGGCGCGGAGATCGTCGATCTTGAGGAGCAGCCCGATCCGCAACTGCGCGACAAGCTGATCCAGGATTGCTTCAAACGCGGGCTGCTGCTGCTGCCTTGCGGCGATAACGTAGTACGTTTCGTGCCGGGCCTGGTCGTCACCCCCGACGAGATCGATAAGGCCCTGGAGATCTTCGAACAGACGCTTAACCTGCCAAGCAACCGCGGGAGGAAATGAAGATGGTCGACAAGTATCGCAACTTCATTGACGGTCAGTGGTGCGACGCCGCATCGGGCGAAACTTTTCTCAACCGCAACCCCTCCAACATTGACGACGTAGTGGGCGAGTTTCCGGCCAGCGGGCCCGAGGACGTGGACCGCGCCTGCCAAGCCGCGCGCGCGGCGTACAAAGAATGGCGCCTGGTGCCGCCGCCCAAGCGCGGCGCAGTGCTGCTCGACATCTACCACAAGATGATGGAGCACAAAGAGCAACTGGCGCAGCTGATGTCGCGCGAGATGGGCAAGCCGATCGGCGAGGCGCGCGGCGACGTGCAGGAGGGGATCGAGACCGCGATGTACATGTCCGGCGAGGGACGCCGAATGTTCGGCCAGACCTCGACCGCCGAGTTCAAGGGCAAGATGGCCTACTCGCTGCGGATGCCGATGGGCGTCGCCGGGCTGATCACGCCCTGGAACTTCCCCTGCGCAATCCCCTGCTGGAAAGCCTTCCCCGCGCTGATCTGCGGCGACGCCGTTGTAATCAAACCCGCGTCCGACGCTCCGGCCACGGCCGTGCGCATGGCCGAAATCTTCGCCGAGGCCGGGCTGCCCAAGGGGCTGTTCAACGTGGTCTGCGGCTCCGGCGGCAAGGCCGGGACTGCCCTGGCCGAGCATCCACAGGTCAACGTGATCAGCTTCACCGGCTCCACCGCCACCGGCAGCAAGCTGGCCCAGATCACCGGTCGCGATCTCAAACGGCTGAGCCTGGAGATGGGCGGCAAAAACGCGCAGATCGTGATGGATGATGCCAAGCTCGACCTGGCGGTCGAGGGCGCGGTCTGGGGCGCGTTTGGCACTGCCGGCCAGCGCTGCACCGCGACCAGCCGGTTGATCGTACACCGTAAGGTGCTCGACGAGTTCACTCAGCGGCTGATCGACGGCGCCAAGCGAGTGAACATCGGCCCGGGCAACGCCGAGTCGACCAACGTCGGTCCGCTGATCAACGAGGCCGCGCTGAACAAGGTCGAGTCGTACGTGGCAATCGGCCGCGACGAGGACCACGCCGAGCTGATCCTCGGCGGCAAGCGGATGACCGCGGGCGACTTTGCCAAGGGCTGGTTTTTCGAACCGACGATCTTTGCCAACGGCAAACGCACGATGCGCATCGCCCGCGAGGAGATCTTCGGCCCGCTGGTGCTGATCATCCCGGTCGACAGCTTCGACGAGGCGATCGACGTGCTCAACGACACCGACTACGGACTCTCGAGCTCGATCTACACCCAGGACGTCAACCGCGCCCACGAAGCGATCCGCGACATCGAATGCGGCATCACCTACATCAACGGTCCGACCATCGGCGCCGAGACCCACATGCCGTTCGGTGGATTCAAGAACACGGGCAACGGCCACCGCGAATCGGGAACCGAGGTGCTTAGCACCTATTCGGAATGGAAGACGATCTACGTCGATTACTCGGGCCGCCTGCAGCGCGCCCAACTCGACGAGGACTGATTAATAGAGATCCAGCGTTAGGAGATATCACCGCCGCCACTGATGCACCAACCGCAACAGGAGTGAAGGATGGGCTTCCCAGGGGTTGATTATTTCGACGTTGATAGCATGCTCACCGACGACGAGCGCATGGCCCGCGACCAAGCGCGTCATTTTGTGGACAACGAGGTGCTGCCGATCATCAGCGAGCACTTCAACGACCACACCTTCCCCGCGCACCTCACCAAGCAGATGGCCGATCTGGGCTACTTGGGCTGCTACTTGCCCGAGGAGTACGGCTGCGCGGGCGTGAACAACGTAATCTACGGACTGATCATGCAGGAGCTCGAGCGCGGCGATTCGGGCGTGCGCAGCTTTTGCTCGGTGCAGACCAGCCTGTGCATGTGGCCGATCTTCACTTACGGCACCGAAGAGCAACGCCGCAAGTATTTGCCGAAAATGGCGACCGGCGAGCTGATCGGCGCCTTCGGCCTGACCGAGCCCGACTACGGCTCCGACGCGGGCAGCATGATCACCCGCGCGCGCGTCGAGGGCGATTGCTTCGTGCTCAACGGCGCCAAAATGTGGATCACCAACGCCACGGTCGCCGACCTGGCCGTGGTCTGGGCCAAGGTCAAGCTTACGGGCGAAGAGCATGAGGCGATCCGCGGCTTCATCGTCGAGGCCGACACTCCGGGCTTCAGCACGCTGGAGACGCACAACAAGTTCAGCCTGCGCGCTTCGATCACCGGCGAGCTGATCTTTGAGGACTGCCGGATACCCGCAGCCAACTTGCTGCCCGGGGTCAAGGGACTGGCCGGACCGCTGAGCTGCCTGAACCAAGCGCGCTACGGCATCGCCTGGGGCGCCACCGGCTCGGCCATGGCCTGCTACCAAGCGTCGCTGGACTACGCCAAGGAGCGCGTGCAGTTCCACAAGCCGATCGCCGCGCACCAGCTGGTGCAGCACAAGCTGGCCTGGATGCTCACCGAGATCACCAAAAGCCAGCTAATGGTGATGCAGCTGGGTCGGCTCAAGGACGCCAAGAAGCTGCGCCACCAGCAGGTGAGCATGGCCAAGGCCAACTGCGTGGGACGCGCGCTGGAGATCGCCCGCGTGGCGCGCGACATCCACGGCGCCAACGGCATCACCACCGAGTACCCGGTGATCCGCCACATGCTCAACCTCGAGTCGGTCAACACCTACGAGGGGACGTACGACATCCACCAACTGATCGTCGCCCGCGATATCACCGGGCAGGATCCATTTGCAGTTTGATCTTTAGCATGGGAGGGAGATCGTGAAGTACAACAAAGTTTTCGTAGCCGGTGCCGGGACCATGGGGCACGGCATCGCCTATCTGTGCGCTGCCAAAGACGTCAAGGTCGTGCTCTACGACGTCAAGGAACTGTTCGTCCAACGCGGCGTAACGCGCATCCACAAGCTGCTCGATCGCGCCGTGTCCAAGGGCCGGATGCGTAAAGATCAGGCCGAGGCCGTCAGTCAAAACATCAGCGCGTCCATTAATCTGGCCGACGCCGCGGACTGTGACCTGGTAATCGAGGCCGCGCCCGAATCGCTCAAACTCAAGCAGGAGCTGTTCGCCAAGTTCGACAAGATCTGCCGGCCCGAGGTGATCCTGGCCTCGAACACCAGCAGCCAGTCGATCACCGCCATCGGCGGCTTCACCAACCGTCCGGACAAGGTGCTGGGCATGCACTTTTTTAACCCGGTGCCGGTGATGAAGCTGATCGAGATCGTGCGCGGCGAGCTGACCTCCGCTGAGTCCTGCGAGCAGGCCCGCGAGTTCGGCATCGAGCTGGGCAAGGAGCCGATCCTGGTCAAGGACTACCCGGGCTTCGCCAGCACGCGCTTCATCATGGTGATGATCAACGAGGCGATCTACGGCTTTTGGGAGGGTCTGGCCAAGGCCGAGGACATCGACACGGCCATGCGTTTGGGCATGAACCACCCGATGGGACCGCTGGCCCTGGCAGACCTGATCGGCCTTGACATTTGCCTCAACGCGCTGCATCGCCTGCACGAGGGATTCGGCGATCCCAAGTATCGTCCCTGCCCGCTGCTGAAGAACATGGTGGCCGGCGGACTGCTCGGCCGAAAGACCGGTAAAGGTTTCTACTCTTACGAAGAGTAACGTCACTGCCCGGGGTGTACGCCGCCCCGGGCATTTCGCCCCGTTCTGACTGCCTGATTATCATCCAGCCTCTTATTTTTATTACACTTTTAAACCATGACAATCATCTTTGACCATATCGCATGCCTAATTGCTAACTGGTCTAAATCACTAATTAATTGCGCTATGCCTCCCTGTTTGATATAAGGATCGTCAGCGTCGGCACAGGTGTTGCAGTCAAACTTAAAGGTCAGATGAACCTGATCAGTTCTATCGCACCTGTATTTGAAGAGGTCCTTGCAACGTGAAGCAACAGAAGATATTGATCATCGACGACGATAAAGACAATTGCAATAAGCTGTGCGAGTTGCTCGCCAAAAGCTTACCAATCCGTACCATTGCGCTGAACAGCGCGAAAAAAGCAATTGACCACATCGGCCTTAATAAATACGACGTATATATAATTGACCTTGCCATGCGCAACATCTCCGGACCGGAGTTCTATTTCGAACTACGGCGGCAGGACTTGGAGAATCTGAAAAAGTTGCTGTTCCTGGTGCCGATGCACATTGGCGATGACCTGCTCCGTTTTTTACATTTCAGTCAGGCGCCGTGCATCCACCAGCCGATCAATCACGAGGACGTGCTCAAAATCGTCCGTAGCATGCTCAACTTTTCTGTATAACCGCTCTTTATCGCGGTAATCGCGCCTTTTCCCGCGTTCGCTCGACCTTGCCGCGTCCAGCGCGGCGTGATATTTTCCTCGCGAGGTGCCCAATTCCCAATGATACGCAATGCCCTGACCTTCACTCTGCTCGCGATAATCATGCAAGCGCTGATCCTCGTTTCGGGTTGTTCCCCCAGTGGCGATAATCATTGGACCACGGTGACCGATCCGCAAGTCGATCTGGTGTTCTGGCTGCCGCCCGATTTCGAGATGAAGCATGTTGATTACGGCGGCCCGAGCAGGGTGATCGAGTACGCCAGCCCCGGATCGAATCTGACCGTAACGCTGCTCCCCAAGCAGACCCAGGGCGAATCGAACTCAGTGCAGCGCGAACAGCAACACCTGGCCTACGTGCTGATCGGCGGGGCCGGTCCCGACGACTCGCGTACCAAGGACCTGGGCGAGCTCAATGCCGGCCGGATCAAGGGCAACCTGATGCTGATCCAACACAACACCGAGGGCCAGGATCACGAGCTGTTTCTGTTCACCTTCGTGCATCCCGACCAACAGCGGGTGATGAGCGTGGCGGCCCAGACCACGGGCGAATGCCGCGAATACGCCAACTGCGGCCGGATAACGCGCAGCATCATCGAGGGCCTGCGCGCCCGTTGAGATCGATTGATCTGATCTAGTTTAATCAGCGACGAATAGGTTGACCATGCCGCGGGGCGCCTCGCCCTCGAAGTGCGCTACGTCGCCTAAGTACGATGGATCGTCGCAGGCTTGAGCCCAGATCACCGCGGCCACGACGTTGCCGCGCCACAACACGCTCAGTCCGCCGTCGGTCGGACTCTCCAACCGTTCGGGCACTGCGAAGCCCAGCTCCCTGCGCTGGCCGGCCTCGATTACTCCCAGGTCGAGGTAGCCGTTGCTCCAGGCCCCGTCGGGCACCGGCGTGTTGTCCAACGTCAGCCTGGTGGCCCAGGGTGGAATGCGTAGCTCGGCCTGACAATCGTTCCTGGCCTCGACCACGATCCGACCGGCGTAGGGCAGCTCGCTTAGCACAACCAGCAGCGGGTCGGCGCTGTTACACAGCAGGTTGACGCGACAGCGCCCGTCGCGACCGAGCACCGCGCTAAGGGCCAGCCGCGCGATAGCGACCGCCGCGGTCGTGGGTCCGGCGGTCTGGTTGCCACGGCAGATTCCCGCGCAATTGTTGTCAAACGATCCGGCCACGGCCGGATCGGCCTCGATCGGCCACTGACAGGTGCGCAGCTGATTTCGCGCCAGTCCCTCGGCATGCTCGTAATAGCGCGGATCCTGCTCGCCCAGCAACAGCGCGATCTGGATCAGCTCGGCCAGTGCATCGGGATCTTCGGTCCACCGTGTGTGCATGCTCGGTGCCAACGGAGCGTCGAACAACGGATCGAGCCGCTCGCGCACCCGCGTTGCCAGCGCCTCGTTTGAGCGATTGTGCGCATGGATCAGCAGGCCGCGCAGCCCGCGCAGATAGGGCAACGGCTCGCCGCTGTAGTCTCCAGCGCTGATGTACGCGCCGCTTTCGTATTCAAGGTATTCGGCCAGGCCGTTGGTCAGCTGCTCAAGCAGCGGGTCGTCGATCAGCGCCGAGGCACGCGCCAAACCCGGCAGCAGCAGCGCCTCGTCGTACCAGTCGACCGTGCCCGCAGTCCAGCCGGCCGATCGGTCGGGAAAATAGCTCGCCTCGGGCAAATGCAGGCCGTGTGCACCCGACTCCGAGCGCAACAGCAGCCCGCGTACGTTGGCGCCGACCAGCACGCGCGCGTACTGGGCGTTATCGAGCTCGATCCGTGTGGCAAGCATGCTCAGATACGAAGCTTGGTCCGCAATCACCGCCTCCAGATCGGAGAAGGCCGCGTCCTCGCGGTAGACCAGGCCGTCGCTCATCGCCCGACCAAGCAACCCGCGTCGCAACGCAGCCTCGGCCTCGACCCCGTGGTCCGATCCGCAGGCGCGGCGCAACAACAGCAGTCCCTCCAGGTCCGTTGACGCGCCGACCACCCAGTCCGTGCCGCAGTGGCTGCCGCTCCAGCCGTTGGAGTCGCGGGCCATACCGCACCAAGGGAGCATGCCGCGCGTGGGATCGAGGCCCGCGATCAGTCCCTTAAGCGCGGCCAGTGCAGCCTGCTGCGGACCGTAGGTCAGCGGCGCGCGCAGCATGCCCACCAAGTTACCCGACAGCTCGGGCGGCGCGCCGGAGACGGTGTGTAAATCGAGCAGCGTGCCCCATGACGGCGGACGCGGATAGAGCATCCGCGTTACGCTGAAGCGCTCGTCAAACAACGCACGATCAACGGCCAGGCCTTGGTCCGCGATCAATTCCGCGGCTGGTCGGGATTTTCGTTCGTCACGTAACAGCCAGAACCTTGTCTGTTCTCCGAGTTGCTCGCGGATCAGTTCGCCGATTGCCTCGGCGTCGTGGGGCAGCACCAGCACGGTCAGATTTTCGTAAGTCGCGATGCTCGACTCTCCGGAGCGCGCGGGAGCAAGCAACGGCAACGGCTGATCGCCGTGGATCCCGCGTAACAGCCCCTGGGCGCTGCTTACGCTGTCGGCCACGATCACGTCGCGCTGATCCAGATGCGGCCGAATATAACGCGCCGCGTCACGCCAGGCCTGTTGCTCGGCCGCTGAAGGGCCGCAGGCGACAAGCATCGCAGCGAGCAACAACGTGATGATCGCCGCCGCGCTGATCCTCACTGCTCCGCCGTGGCCTCTGGCTGCGGCGCGGAGTCGACCCAGATCGGGCTGGTCCAGGCCCGCTCGCCGTTGACGTCGGTCACACGCAGGTAGTAGAACGCCGCGCCGTCGAAGTCCCGGTCGATCCAGTCAAAGGCGGCCGAGCGCGCGTCCGGACGCGAGTTGAGCACGCTCTCCAGCGGCAGCCGACAGCCCGCGCCGCCCCTGACGATCTCGATCGACTCGATGTTCGCGGCGCAGGTCACGGCCAAGCGGCACTGGGGCGGGCCGTCGCTTTGGGCCCGGCCGCCCATCGGCGCACCGGCGCAGCTGAAGTCGATCAGCGGGCGAATGCCGGTGGTGGCGTAACTGCGCCTCGCGCGGATCGCCTCAAGGTACCCGGACTTGCCGCGTTCGCTGACCAGCAGGCAGGTCAGGCCGCCGGCATCCTCCTCGGGCCCGGCGTATCCCGGAAAACGTCCGAGACCAGGATGGCCGTAGAGGCTGTTGCTCGAGGCGCTGAATCCGACGTGCTCGCCGCGCACCAGTGCGGCCTGCACGCTGTGGCGCGAATCGCCCGTGCCCTCGCGCTGCCGCGGTTTGCAGTCCACGCACTCGTTGGAACCCAAGTACGAGTAGATCTGCACCAGCGGCGCGAGCTTTGTCGGCAGCGGCAACGCGCTAAAATCGGCCGCGCCCCACTGCGTCAGGCTGTGCTCCCAGATCGCCACTGCGTCGGCCCCGTCCAACTGCGCAAACAGTTCCTGCGGCTCGTCGCACTGTTCCAGGTCGGCCCGGCAGGGCTCAACCACCTCGCCCAGCGGCAGCACGTGGGCGTGTCCCGGACCCTCGGGATACTCCTGATCCCAGAAAAACGAGCCGGTCCAGGTGAACCCGGCCAGGGCTAAAAACTGCGGCGTGCTCGCGCGCTGCGCCTCGGCAACGCTGCGCCTGAACTCCTCGGAGCTCAACGGATCGCTCCAGATCCCCTCGGCGTGGTCGGTCAGGCAGGCCAGGTCCAGCCCCGACACGTCGCGGGCGTAGGCGAACGCCTGGCCCGGATCGATCGGCGCGTACGCGTCGGAGAGCCCGGAGTGAAAGCTCAGGTCGGCCCAGGCGCGCACGTACTGCGGCTGCGCCTGATGAGCAATCAACGGCTGCGCCCTGCCCGCCACCGAGCCGTCCTGGGCAAACAGCGTGAACCAGCCGCTGGTCGGCTGGTCAACCGTCCATTCGATCTGGGGGTGCAGCAGGTCGACCTCGCGGCCCGCAGTGTTGCCCGGCCGCATCAGCTCGAGGTTGTAGCGACCGGCCTGTGCGCGGGCCAGGTTGCCCAAACGGTCCAGCGGTCGCAGCCGGACGCTGAACGGTTGGCCGACGATCACGTCGCTGGGCGCGAGCACACGCACCCAGACCATCGGCCCGGGCTCCACGTTTAGGCTCGGGCTTTCCAGCTCAAGCGGCTCCGTGTTTCCGGGCAGGCGCAGTTGCGCGCGGATTGCGACCCGACCGGCAGTGGGCTGGACCCGCGGCTTGACGTAGCGCAGCAGCGCAGGCTCACCCGTTGCCAGGTCCGCGGTCAGCTCCACGTCGACCACCGAGCGACTGCGGCTGGGAATGCGGCCCGTACCCCGGGCGTGAATTGTTATCAACGGTTCGCTGCCGGAGATTTTGCACGAGATGTAACCCGAATCCTCACCGCGCTCGAGCTGGGGCACGCTCCAACTTTCGCCGGGCAGAGTCACGCGCAGCAGCGTACCCGTGGGCAATCCCGCTTCGCCCGCGGTCAGGCGCAGCACCAGGTCCGGTCCGACCTCGCCCGCAACATAGACCGGCGCGCCCTCGAGCCCCACGGTGGCGGGCAACGGCAATGCGGCGGGCATCTCGGGGGTCGGCTCGACAATCGGCTGCGCTACACCCTGCTCCGGCGTCGTGGTCGGCCGCTGGTCGCGGCAGCTGCAGAACATTGCGCACAGCAGCGCCGTCATCAGCAGCGCGGCTATGCGCAGGATGATGTTACGCGCTAGTGCTTCAGACAATCGCCGCTCTTCACCACAGCAGCTTCCACTCGAAGTAGAGCTGCGCCGCATCGTGGGCATCGTTGCGGAAGTAGTCGCCGATGATGAACAGGTGTCCTCCGTAAATCGAGAACACCACGTTGTTGGAGAACAGGTAGTCGATGCGCACGTCGTTCTCGATCCCGATCAGCGCGGAGTCGGTGTAGGGGTTCTCGCGCGCGGCCTGGATGTAGCCCACTGACACGTAGTAGTGGTGGTTGGCCTGCCACGAGGAGTCCCAGCCCACGTTGGCCCAGATCGTGTTTTCCACGCCGCCGGATCCCAGGTCGTCTTTGAGCCTGCCGGGCACTCCGGCGCCGGGCGAGAGATGCTCGTAGACCGCGAAGTAGCCGTGCTCCGCGTACTCGTCCATCCCCTCCTCGTAGATCCCGAAGCGGTTGTCCGGCGCAAAGAAGCCCTCGTAGTCGACTGTGTCCGGGTCGTCTCCCGAGCCGTAACCGCCGGCGAGGAAGATCATGTTGCGATCCTCGCTCCAGAGAAAGTCGAGCTTGGCGAATCCGGCGAAGCCCTTGAACTCGATATCGGGCTGGTCCGGGTAGTCCTCGCTGTGAATCAGTTTGCCGAACTGATGGTCGTACTGCGCCTTGATGCGGATCAGGTTGCTGGGCCGCAACTCGGTCCAGACGCCGACGTCCCACTGCTGGCTGTTCTGCTCGGTGTACAGGTCCTGCTCGAACGCCGGCAGCAGGTACAGCGGCGAGCTCGGGTCGGGGTAGCTGGGCTGCGCCACGACCTTCCAGTCGTTGATCCAGCCGTAAGCGCCGACCACCGATTGCTGCGCCGGGTAGCCCTCGACGCTGAGGACAAAGGTGTCCTCATCGTCGTTGGTCTGCATGCTCATCTCGTAATTCTCGCCCTCGTACTGCCGCGCCGACCAGAATCCGACGTTGAAGTACTCGTGCTGGTACCAGGCCTTGACGCCGTCGAACTCGCCGCCCATCAGCATCCGGTGCCCCAGGTCGAAGCGCGTGCGGCCGGCCTCCATGTACAGCGGGATCGGCCAGATCGACCAACGTGCGTACAGCTCGCGGAACTGCAAGGTGACCTGGTCGAACTTATCGGAGCCGCCCAGGCCGTAGACCGGCGCGTGGCTGCCCCAGACGATGTCGCCCAGCTGGAGCTTGATCCCCAGCTCCGCGCCGTAGCCGAAGTCGACCACCAGCTTGTTGACAAAGCGCATGTCCCACCAGCCGTAGTCGTTCTTGAACGTCGAGCGCTTGTCGTAGGCGTAGACCCGGACCCCGGCGAAGTTCTCATAGTTGTTCAGCGTGTTGGCCTCGATCAGCGCGCGGTTGCGCAGCTCGCCCTCGAACTTGACCTGCCAGCCGTTGGGAAAGACCAGGGTCTGGGAGTCGCCGCGCAGCCGTTTGTTCTGCTGCTCCAGCCGCGACACGCGCCGTTCGAGGTCCTCGACGCTCGCGCCGTCGTCGTCATTGTCGCCGTCCTCGTCGTCGCCGCCGCTTTCGTCGGCCCAGACCGCGCCCGCGAGGCACAGGGTTAAAGCGCAGATCAGCGTCAGTCTAATCAACAGCCGCATCAGCTTCCCCCGGGGAGCCGCTGGCCGACGATGAAGATCCCAGCCTCGTCAGCCAGTCGGATTGTCTGTTCAGAATCGATCACGAACACCGCGCCCGCTGCCAGGGCCAGGCCCGCGGCTTCGATCTTTGCCATCGTGCGGATCGTCTGCGGGCCCACCGTGGGTACGTCGAAGCGCGGGTCCTGTCCGGGGCGCGGGACCTTGGCGATCACCGTGCCGCCGCCGGGCAGCGCGCCCGCACGCTTAATCATCTCGTCGGTATGTTCGGCGGCCTCCACGGCCAGACACAGTCCCTCGCGTACGGCCACGCTTTGGCCGATGTCCAGGCGCGCGATTTCGCGAGCCAGACTCAGGGCGCGTTGCACGTCCTTTGCGTACGTACCGACGGACACTTTGCCCATGGTCCCGACCGGGCACAGCAGGTCGTAGAGCGCCGCATCCTGGGGCAGCAGGCGCAGCCCCTGTTCCTCGAGCACCGCCACAACCGCACCGAACAGGCTCATATCGGTACGGTCCTGCATCAGCGCCAGGCCGCGCAGGGCCAACTCGTCGAACTCGATGCCGGCGAAGTGCAGGCCCTTGTCAAGCTTGCCCAGCACCAGCAGATCGCGGACGCCGTTGTCCTTGAAGAAGCTCACCAGCTCGCCGATCCGTCCCACGGATAGCTCGGCAAAGGCGTCGGCCCCGGGATCGACAGCGCCGCTCTCGCGGATCGCGGCCAGCACCACGCGCCGCCCGCGCGCTCTTAGCGCGTGCAGGGCCTCGGCGGGCATTGTGCCGCCGCCGGCGACAATCCCGACAGTCGAGGGGATCGGATCAGACGGCATTGCCGATGCCGTCGAGGATGTCCAAGGCGACCCGCAGGCTGCGCAGCTCGTCCTCGGGGCTGACGCGCACCTCGTCGCCCTTCATCGCGCAACCGATGAAATGTTGCAGCTCGAGCTTGAGCGGGTTGCCCTTGTAGACGAACAGTCGCTCGATGATGCTCTCCTGCTTGTAGCGCAGCTGCTCGGTGGTCACCACCGCCTCGGAGCTGGCCTGGCGATGGATGTGGATCTCCTGGTCGGTGTAGTCCAGAAAGATGTAGGCGCCGGGCTGGGTCACGGCCAGGGTGCGCGACTTCTCCTCGCTGACCCGGCTGGCCAGCAGGTGGGCCATGCAGCCGTTCTCGAAACGCAGCTGCGCGGTCACCAGGTCGTCGCGTCCGCTGACTACCGAGCGTCCCATCGCCTGCATCTGAACCAGCGGGCTGTTGGAAAGCTGGAGCACAATGTCGATGTCGTGGATCAGCAGGTCGAGCACAACGCCGTCGTCGGAGTTGCGACCGGTAAACGGCCCGATGCGACGGCTCTCAAACAAGGTCGGGTTCTCGACGATCTTTTTAATTTCATTGATCGCGCCGTTGAAACGCTCGACGTGGCCGATCTGCAGCACCAGGTCCTTTTCCTGGGCAAAGGTAAACAGCTCGTGGGCGTCGCTGAACGAACGGGCGATGGGCTTTTCAAGCAGCACGTGAATGCCGGCCTCGAGAAAGTCACGCGCCACCTGCACGTGCAGCTCGGTGGGCACGGCGATGCTCACCACATCGACCTCGCCGAACATCTCGCGGTAGTCGGTCACGCCCCTGGTCTTGTAGTGCTCGGCGACCTTCGCCACACGCTGGGCGTCGGCATCGCAGACTCCCACCAGCTCGACGTCGATGATCTCGGTGTATGCTGAAACATGAAAGCGTCCCATATGTCCGACGCCGACCACACCGGCTCTGATCTTGCTCACTGGTTCTCTCCTACTTGCAAATTCCGCGCTCGCTGGCCTCAACGAACGCAATAAAATGCTCGACCTGTTCGGTCGGCTCGAGATCGAGGCGGGCGCGCTGGACCGCCTGAGACGTGTCCAGGCTTGAACGGAAAAAGAGTTTATACAGCTTCTTGAGCTGTGCAAGGGTCTGCTCGGAAAATCCGGCCCGTTGCAGCCCGACGATGTTGAGCGAACGCGGCACTGCCGGCACCCCCTGGACGATTGTATAGGGGGTGACGTCCTTGCCCACTCCCGAGTGCGCCCCGAGCATCGCATAGGTTCCGATGCGGCAGAACTGGTGCACACCGCCGTAGGCCGCGATGATCGCGCGTTGCTCGACGGTCACGTGCCCGGCCAGCCCCGCGTAGTTGGTCATGATCACGCAATCGCCCACCTGGCAGTCGTGCCCAACGTGGGAGTAGGCCATCATGTAGACCTCGCTGCCCAGCCGGGTGGCCGCGCCCTCTTTACTGCCGCGGTGCACGGTGACGTACTCGCCGATCCAGGCCTTGGGCCCGATCTCGAGAAAAGTCGGCCAGCCGCCGTAGTCGATGGTCTGCGGATCGCCGCCAAGGCTCGCGCCGTGCTTAATCAGCGCGCCGGGCCCGATGGTGGTGTTCCCCTCGACCCGGACGTTGCTCACCAGTGTGCAGTCCTCGCCGATGGACGCTCCGGCGCAGATCACGCAGCCCGGGCCGACAACCACGCCCTTGCCAAGCTGCGCCGCGGAATCGACCACGGCCGTGGGATGAATTTTAATGCTCATGTTTCCTCGGCAAAGGCGGCCAGGTAGCGCGCCTGGGCAGCCAGTTGGTCCTCGACGTAGGCCTTGGCGTTAAAATTCCAGATCGGACCGCGCACGCGCAGGGTGCGCACGTCGAAGCGCAGCTCGTCGCCGGGCAGCACCGGCCGGCGGAACTTGACGCGATCGAGGCTCATCAGGTGGATCCCCAGCCGCCGCTCCTGTGCGGGCGTCGAGAGATAGGCCAGACAGGCCGCCACCTGCCCCATGGCCTCGATTACGATCACCCCGGGCAGTACCGGTCGTCCGGGAAAGTGTCCTTGTAAAAACAGCTCGTCGGTCTGCACCAGCTTGCGACCGCTGATCCGCTCGGGCACGTGGTAGCTGTCGATGACGTCGATCAACAGCATCGGCCCGCGATGCGGCAGCAGTAGCTCGATCTGCTCCCGGCCAAACGGGGCCGACGGAAGATCGTCGATGGTCATTCTTTCTCGATCAGCGCCAACCGGCGCTCGAGTTCGCGCACGCGCGATATCAGCTCGGGCAGCCGTTTCTGCGACACGGCGAAGCGCCGCCATAGATGGGCGTCGAACGCGGGCATCCCGGCGACCATCGCGCCGTCGGGCACATCTTTATGTACGCCCGACATTCCGGCCACGATCGCGCCCGCGCCGATGCGCACGTGGTCGCCGGTTCCCGAACGCGGCCCGAGGATCGCGCCGTCGCCGATCACGGTCGAGCCCGCAAGCGCTACGTAGGCCACCAGCAGCACGTTGCGCCCCACATCGCAGTTGTGACCCACGTGCACCATGTTATCGAACTTGCTCCCCTCGCCGATGCGGGTGAAGCCCAGAACCGCGCGGTCGACCGTGCAGTTGGCGCCCATCTCAACGTCGTCCTCGATGCGCACCGTGCCGTAGTGTGGCACTTTGACGTGGGTCCCGCCGACCTGTAAAAAGCCAAAGCCGTCGGCGCCGATCACGGTCCCGGCATGCAGCAAGCAACGCCTGCCGATCTCGCAGCCGTCGCCAAGGGTGACGTTGGGACGCAGTTCGCTGGCCTCGCCCACGACGCAGTCCTCGCCGATCACCACCCCGGGGTGCAGCCGGCAGCCTGCGGCAATGCGCGAACGCGCGCCGATGAACACCAAGGGATAGACCGTGCAATCGGGGTCAACGCTCGCCGTGTCGTGGATCTGCGCCTGATCGCTGATTCCGCCGTGCAGCGGCTCGCGATAGTGAAACTCGGTCGCGATCTGGATGAACGCCAACTGCGGCAGCGGATGTACGATCTGCGGAATATCGAGGTCCTCGACCGCCGCGTCGACGATCACCGCCGCCGGTCGCAGCTGTCTAACCTTTGCCAAGTAGCGTGGGGAGACCGCGAAGGTAATGTTGCCCGGACCGGCCTTCTCGGCCGCGGCCACGTCTTGGATCTCGACGTTGCCGTCGCCGCGCAGCTCTCCGCCGGTCAGTTCCGCCAAAGCGGCCAGGGTCTTGTGTTGGGCCACCATCGACCCTCCGTTCGCAGGACTACTTCTGGCCCGACCCGCGGGAGTTGATCCTGCGAACTACCTCGTCGGTCAGATCGTAGGCCGGGTCGGCGAAGAGGATGATCGAGCTCTCGGTGAACACATCCTCGACCTTGAGCAAAATAATCGCGTAGCCCTGTTCGCCGGCAACCTGCGCGGCGATGGTCTGGATGTCTTGGATAAAGCCCTTTAACGCGTTGATCTTCTGGCCCTCGAACTGCATCTGGGCCGTGGAGACGAACTGCTGGTACTCGTAGTATTTCTTCTCGAGCAGCCCGACCCTCTCTTGCAACGCCTGTTCGGACAGCGCTTCGCCGGTCTTGCGCAGATCGTCCTCCATCTTCATGATGTCGAGCTTCATCGTCTGCTCTTTAAGCTCGAGCTCGTCCTTTTTGGCTGCCAGATCGCGCATGATCTGCTTGCCGCGATCGGTCAGGTCGAGCACGCGCTGCATCTCGACGTAGCCGATCTTCATCTCGGCAGCCCGCGCCGCACTGGGACCGATCAACATCAGCGCCGCGGCGATCAGTCCCAAACAGGCCAGGTATTTCACTGCAGGGCGTAGCATAGCCCTCCCCCTTTCAAATCAGATCAGAAGAACGTTCCGATCCCGAATTCGAAGTTTTGTTTTTCCTCGCCCGGCTGCGGGTAGAGCGGGAAGCCCCACTCGAAGCGCAGCGGACCGATCGGGCTGAACCAGCGCACGCCGAAGCCCCAGGCCTGGCGCAGCTGGCCGTATTCGATCGGCTCCTCCTCAATGAAGGCGTTGCCGATATCGTAAAACAGCAGGCCTTTGATCCCCAGGCTGGGGACGATCGGGAACACCAGCTCGGCGTTGCCCTGGGCGTATTTATTGCCGCCGATGTTGCTCGTGACCTCGACCAGCTTGGTGGCCGGATCGTCGCTGCGCGAGGCGGTGACCGTCTTTTGCTCGGGACCCAGCGAGCGCGAGTAGAAGCCGCGCACCGAGTTGATGCCGCCGAGGAAGTAGCGCTGGCTGATCGGCAGCCGTCCGCCCTCCAGCGGCTGGCCGTAGCCCGCCTCGGCGTTGAACATCATCACGATCCCCCAACGCACAGGCACGTACCAGCGGGTCTGGCCGGTGTACTTGAGGAACTCGATCTCCGAGCCCAACGTCGGACCGGCGTATTCCATGCCCAGCTGGTTGCGCGAGCCGCGCGAGGGATCGTAGGGATTGTTCACCGTTTCGCGCTCGACGCTGAGCAGCAGCGAGCTGGTGCGCGTCACGCCCTTTTGCAGCATCAGAAACGCCGAGGCGTTGTTGGCGATTTTGGCGATCTCCACTTCCTCGAAGGCGTACCCCACGTAGCCGTTTACGTCCCAGCCCAGCGGGTGGCCGAAGCGCAGCGAGACCGACTTGTCCAGCCGGTCGAAGGTGTAGTAGTCGCGCTCGGAGTTGAGCAGCGTCAGGCGCATGATCCAGCGCGAGTCGAACAAATAGGGCTCGACGAATTTCAGGTCGATGTTGCGGCGGAACTTGCCCAGCTCGGCGGTCAGCGCGACCTTCAGGCCGTAGCCCAGCAGGTTCGAGTGGCTGACCTGGGCGTTGCCCACGAAGTTCTCCAGCGAGCTGAAGCCCACGCCGATCAGGAAGTTGCCGGCCATCTGCTCGGTGACGCTGATCACCAGGTTGACTCGATCCGGGCTCGAGCCGCGCTCGGTGACGATGTTGACTTCCTCGAAGTACCCCAGCCGCATCAGCCGCTGCTTGCTGGCGCGCACTGCCGGGCCGGAGAACAGATCGCCCTCGTTGATCCGCAGCTCGCGGCGGATCACCTTGTCGCGGGTCGAGTCGTTGCCCACGATCTTGACCCGCTCGACGTAGGCCAGCTGTCCCTTGCGGATCACGAACACCAGGTCGACCTTGCGCTGCTCTTCGTCGGCCTTGGTCTTGGGTTCGACGTCGGCAAAGGCAAAGCCGATGTCGGTATAGCGCGAAGTGAGCTGCTCGATGTCGCGAATCAGCACCGAGCGCGAGAAGACCTCGCCTGGCTTGCTGTGGACCATTTCCAGCAGGTCCTCGGCCTCGAACAGCAGGTCGCCGTCAACGTCGACCTTGCCGATGTTGTACTGCTCGCCCTCGTCGATGTTGACCGTGATGTACATCCAGCGCCGGTCGGGCGAGAGGCTGATCAGCGGCGGGTCGATCTGGACGTTGATGTAGCCGTTGTCCAGGTAGTAGGCGGTGAGCAGGCCGATGTCGTTTTCGAACATGTCCTCGCGGTAAATGCCGGTCGAAGTCGCCCACGAGAACAGGTCGTTCTCTTTGGACATGATCTGCTTGCGCAGCTCCTCGTCGTCAAACTCCGAGTTGCCGACGAAGTTGATCTTCTTGATCATCACCTTGCGGTACTCGGTAACCACCAGCACCACGCGCACGCGGTTGTTCTCCAGCGGCTCGATGCGGTACTCCACGTCGGCCATGAAGTAGCCCTCGTCCGAGTAGAGCTTCTCGATCTTGGCGATGTTCTCCTTGATCGAAGCCTCGTCGAGGATCGTGTTCGGCCGCAGGGTGACCACCTCGTTGAGCTTGTCGTCTTTGAGCTTGCGGTTTCCCTCGTAGACGAATTCCTTGACCGAGGGCTTCTCGACCACAACGTAGGTCACGACCACGCCGTTGTCGCGTTGCTCGACGTCGACCTGCACGTCGTAGAAAAATCCCATCTCCCAGATCGCCAGCAGGTCTTTATCCAGCGCCAAAATGTCGATCGGTTGCCCGACGCGGGTCAGCACGCGGTCGAGAACCGCATCGCTCTCGATCCGCTGGTTGCCCTCGACCTGTAGGGCGATCACGCTCTTTCCCTGGGCCGTCGCATTGGCGGCCGTAAGCAGGATGAGCACAAAGATAGTCAGGGCAAAAGTTTTTACGCGGGTCATGTCCTCGGAGCCTCGGGGAAACGCGGCAATGCCATCCCGCCTTCAAGCTGAACCACACGGTCCATGCGGGCGGCCAGGCGCTCATTGTGCGTGACTATAACAAAAGTAGTACCCAGGGAGCCATTGATTTGTCTGATAAGCTCGAACACCCGATCACCGGTGTCGCGATCGAGGTTGCCCGTGGGCTCGTCGGCGAGCACCATTGGCGGGTCGGTGACCAGTGCGCGCGCAATCGCCACGCGTTGCTGTTCACCGCCGGAAAGTGCGCCGGGCATGTGGCGCAGCCGATCGCGAAGCCCGACCTGCTCCAGAGCGCGGCTCGCGCGCTGGACTGCCTGCCGGTTGGTCACCCGTCGCATCAGCAGCGGCAGCGTCACGTTTTCCAGGGCGTTAAACTCGGGAATCAGATGGTGCATCTGGAACACGAAGCCGACGTTGGTGTTGCGAAAGCGCGCCATGCTGCGATCGTTGGCGTAGTTCACGGCACGGCCCTCAAATAGTACTTCGCCAGCGCTGGGACGTTCCAGCGCGCCCAGAATGTAGAGCAAGGTAGTCTTGCCCACGCCCGAGGCGCCGACGATTCCGAGCAGCTCGCCGGCCTTGATCTGCATCTGCAGTTCGCTGAGCACCGTCAGCTCGCCGCCGGGCGAGTTGAACGACTTGCGCAGATCGCGCACCTGGATCAGCGTACGCTCACTCATAGCGCAACACCCGCACCGGGTCGATCATCCCGGCGACCATCGCCACTAGGGCGCTGAAGAACATCGTGCTGCCCATGGCGATCAAGGCGATAATCACGTAGTTCGCCGGGCTGAAGGCCACGGGCACGTGGTCGATGTTGTAGACCTCGGGCGGCAGCGGAACCATGTGGTAGGTCTCCTGCATCCAGGTCAGCGATCCGCCCAGCAGACCGCCGAGCAGACTGCCCAGCAGTCCGATTATCAGGCCGTGGAAGAGCACGATGCGCATGATCGAGCCGCTGGTCGCGCCCATCACCTTGAGCATCGCCAGGCTCTGTCGGCGGTTGGTGACGTTCATATAAAGGATCGAGAGAATGTTCATCGCCGCGACGAACACGATCAACCCGACGATCAGGAACGATGCCAGACGCTCGAGCTTGAGCGCGGAGAACAGATTGCGGTTGATCTGCTCCCAGTCCTTGACGATGAAGTGCTCCGGCGCGTAGACCCCGCCCGTTGCGCCGTAGAGCGCCCCTGAGACCCGGTCGCGGTCGCGGAACGGCCCGTGCAGATAGTCCTGCACCTGTCCGGCGATTTGCGAAGCACGGAACAGGTCCTGATCGTTCAGCGTGCACTCGACGCCGGTAATCCGATCGCCCACGTCGAAGAATTTCTGCGCCTCGGGGATCGTGATGTAGGCCAGCTTGGCGTCGAACTCGAACATCTCGTACTCGAAGATCCCGACCACCTCGAAACGCTTGAGCCGCGGCATGGCGCCAAACGGCGTCTGCTCGCCCTGGGGCGAGATCACGTTGACGGTCTCGCCCTCGAACAGCACGCCCAGGTCGCGCGCGAGCTGAATGCCCAGGAGGATCCCAGGCAGTTGGTCCTCGTCGCGTTTGAGGTCGGCCAACCTGCCGCGCAACAGTACTCCGGCCCCGCCCTTGCTTCCGGATAGATCAAGGGTGTCGACCACCGTGGGCACGGTATCCGGGTCGATGCCGCGCAGCACCACGCCCGAGACGCCGGTCTCGGAGCTGATCATCACCTCGGAATAGACAAACGGACTGGCCTGCTCGATCCCCGGAAAGGCGCGCACCTGCTCGAGCACCTCGCGCCAACCCTCAAACACCGGCGGATCGAGCACCAGCAGATGGCTGTATGCGCCGAGGAACTTCTCGCGCATGTCGCGCGAAAGCCCCTCCTGCACCGAGGTCACCAAAATCAGCGTGCCCACGCCCACGGTCACGCCCAGCACGCAGATCACGGTGATCACGGCCAGCAGCAGCTGGTTCAGGCGCGGCATCAGCAACCGCAGTCCGACTTTGACCTCAAAGCGCATCGGCTTGGTCTACTCCCCTTTGACGTCGGGCCGCAGCAGCGGAAAAAGGATCACGTCGCGAATGCTGGCGCGATCGGTGAGCAGTTGCACCAGGCGATCGATGCCGATCCCCTCGCCTGCCGCCGGCGGCATGGCGTACTCCAGGGCGCGGATGTAGTCCTCGTCGTAGGGCTGGGCCTCGTCGTCGCCCGCGGCGCGCGCCTCGACCTGGGCGGCGAAGCGCTGGGCCTGGTCCACCGGGTCGTTGAGTTCGGAAAAGGCGTTGCCGATTTCGCGGCCGCCGATGAAGAACTCGAAGCGGTCGGTCAGCTCGGGACGCTCGTCCGCACGGCGGGCCAACGGACTAACCTCGACCGGGTAGCCGTGAATGAACGTCGGCTGGATCAGCTTATGCTCCACACGCTTCTCAAAAATCTCAAGCAGCAGCTTGCCCGAGCCCCAATCCTCGTCCACCGAGATCTGATGCTGATCGCAAAAATCGACGAGCGCAGCGCGGTCGTCCACAGACTCGGCTGGCAGCCCGCCGAGCTGCACTGCGGCCTGTTCGAGGGTCAGCCGCTGCCACGGCGGCGCCAGCTCGATCTCCTGGTCCTGGAAGGTGATCAGCGTACGCCCCAGCACGCCCTGCGCCACCTCGGCAAACAGTTGCTCGGTGAGCTCCATCAGCTCGGTGTACGTGGCGTAAGCCAGGTAGAACTCGAGCATCGTGAACTCGGGGTTGTGCTGAGTCGATATCCCCTCGTTACGGAAGTTGCGGTTAATCTCGTAGACCCGCTCCAGGTTGCCCACCAGCAGTCGCTTGAGATACAGCTCCGGCGCCACGCGCAGGTACAGCTCCATGTCCAGGGCGTTGTGGTGGGTCACAAACGGCCGCGCGGCCGCGCCGCCGGGAATCGGCTGCATCATCGGGGTCTCGACCTCGATGAAGTCGCGCGAGTCCAGGAACCCGCGAATCGCGGTCACGGTACGGCTGCGAATGCGGAAGGTCTCGCGGCTATCGCTGTTGGTCGCCAGGTCGAGGTAGCGCTGCCTGGTGCGCGCCTCGATGTCGCTCAGCCCGTGCCACTTCTCGGGCCAGGGCCGCAGGCATTTGCTCAGCAGACGCAGTTGCGAGACGTTGAGACTCAGCTCGCCGCGGCGCGTGAGGAACGCCGTGCCACCGGCGCCGACGATGTCGCCGCAGTCCAGCCGCTTGGCCAGCTCGAGCAGCTCGTCGCCCGCGGACTTGCGGTTGACGTACAGTTGCAGCCGACCGCTACGGTCCAGCAGGTCGAGAAACACGGTGTTGCCGTGATCGCGCAGGGCCGTGATCCTGCCCGCGAGGCTAAAGCCGCGATCATCGGCCGCGAGCTGTTCGAGGGTCTGACCGTCGCAGATCTCGTGCAGACCGACGGTGGTGATCGTCGGCTTAAAGTCGTTGGGATAGGCCGGATTGCCGGCCTGCTCGTGCGCACGCAGCTTTTCGCGGCGCACCGCGATCAGCTGGTGTTCGTCCTGCTGTTGCGGCGCGTCCTGCTCCGCGTCGGGTCGCTTGCGATCGTCGCTCACTTTGCCTTCTCCGTTGTCTGTGCTCCGCCGACCATCTTCAGATACGACTCGATGAACTGGTCGATGTTGCCGTCGAGCACATCGTCGACGTTGCCCTTCTCAAAGCTGGTGCGGTGATCCTTGACCATCCGGTAGGGCTGCAGCACGTAGGAGCGGATCTGCGAGCCCCAGGCGATTTCCTTCTTTGCGGCGTGCATCAGCGCCATCTTGGCCTCGGCCTCCTCCTCTTTGACCCGCAGCAGCCGCGCCTTGAGCACCTTGAGCGCCAGCGCCTTGTTCTTGTGCTGGCTGCGCTCGTTCTGGCACTGGACTACGATGTTGGTCGGCAGATGCGTGATGCGCACCGCGGAGGAGGTCTTGTTCACATGCTGGCCGCCCGCGCCGGAGGCACGGTAGGTGTCGATGCGCAGTTCCTTCTCGTCGATCTCCACCGAGAGGTCGGCCTCGACGTCGGGATAGGCAAAGATCGAGGCAAAGCTGGTGTGCCGCCGCGACTGAGCGTCGAAGGGGCTGATGCGCACCAGTCGGTGGATGCCGACCTCGGCTTTGAGCATGCCGTAGATGTTCTTGCCCTCCACGCCCAACGTGGCGCTCTTGAGCCCGGCCTCTTCGCCGGGCATCGAATCGATCAGCTCGACCTTGTGGCCCCGGCGCTCGCACCAGCGGGTGTACATCCGCGTGAGCATCTCGGCCCAGTCGCAGGCCTCGGTGCCGCCGGCGCCGGAGTGGATCTGCAAAATCGCGTTCGCCGAGTCGTGCTCGCCGGAGAACATCCGCTCCAAATCCAGCTGGTCGAACTTGCGCAACGCTTGGTCGATCTTATCGCCGGCCTCGGATGCGGTCTGCTCGTCGTCAGCCTCCTGCGCCATTTCCAACAATACCCCGGCGTCCTGGATCTCGAGGGCGATTCCGTTCAACAGCGTGATCGACGATTCGGCGTTGGACTTTTCCTGGGCCAGCTGCTGTGAGTTCTCGCGCTCGTCCCAAAAGCCGGGCTGGGACATCTTCTGCTCTATTTCGGTAACCCGCTTGATAAGCACAGGCAGGTCAAAGATACCTCCGATGTTCGTCGAGCCGTTCGCGGGCCTTGCCGATCTTGGCTCTGATCTCAGGATTCATTATCTCTCTCCTTATGCGCGGCGGCGCGCGATCATCCGTCCCAGGGCCAACGCGGGCAGCACTTGGAACGCGAACAGCCCCAGGGCGAACGGCACGCCCCAGCCGACCCAGCCGAAAAACGGCCAGATCAGACCCAGGGCGATGAACGCCGCAAAGCTGCGCTTGCGTCCACGCTGGATCAGCCTGGCGCGCTGGACCAGCCACAGGCCCACGCCAATCACCAACAGCCCTGCACTGTGATCCTGGGCAGAGTATAGCCACAGACCGGCTCCTGCCAAGGCCAGAGTACCGAGCAATCCCCAAATTCCCCAACCGCGAGCCGCTAAAATCGCGATCGCCAGCAGCGCCGCCAGCGAGCACAGCGCCGGGATCAGCAGGCCGATGCGCTGAAACAGCGTCTGGATCCGCAGTCGGCCGATGGTGCCGACGAACTGCGCGTCCACCCGATAGTCGGTCGCGTTGCTGATTCGACCCAGGGGGTCGATCAGCGCCGAAATGCCGGTGTTGGCCGCGCGGACGATCCAGCGTCGGTTCTCAATGGCGCGCATAGCGGTCATCCGCAGGTGCTGCGGCGGGGCCGAGGTGTCGCCGAACCAGACGTCGTTGGTGATGTTGACGAAGTAGTCGATACCCATCCGCGCCAGGCGCAGGCCGTGACCGGGGTAGATCGCCTCGTAACAAATAATTACACCCAGCGGTCCGGGCGCGGGCTTGATCACGTTGTACTTGCCCGAGGGGCTGAAGCCCAGGGTGCGGCCGGCCTGTTCGGGCGCCACCACCCGCAGCCAGGGCTTGAGCGGCACGAACTCGCCAAAGGGGACCATGTGATTCTTGTCGTACGAGCCCAGCACCTGGCCTTGGGCCGAATAAAGGTAGGCGCTGTTGTAGTTGACCCGCGTCTCGCGCGTGGGCACGTATTTACTGGGCATGCCCAGCAGCATCGGCACACCGACTTCCTTGACCAGCTCGACCACGAACGGCCGCGGCCGCTTGCGCCGATTCTGATACCCGGGCACCGAGGTCTCGGGCCAGACGATCAGATCCGGCTGCAACACTGCGGCCTGCATGCTCAGCGCACGGTACTTGTCGAGGATCTGATTGCGATCCCCTGCGCGCTTCTCGAACTGATCGATGTTCCCCTGCACCACTCCCACCCTCAGCTCGGTCTGCCCGTCGATTGCCCGTTGAATCTGCGGCACGCGCCACAGGCCGTAGGCATAGAGCGCCACGACCGTCAGCACGGCCACTATCACTGCGACAGCTGGAAAGCTGCGGCGGTTCCGTGCGATCCAAAACGCCACCTGCGCCAGGCAGGCGTTGATCAGCACCAAACACAGGCTCAGGCCGTAGACCGAGATCACGTCGGCCAGCTGGCAGGCGTAAAGGTCGGGCCACAGGCCGTAGCCGTAGAGCGTCCAGGGAAATCCGCCGAGAAAGCGCGAGATCAGCAGTTCGTAGGCGGTCCAAATGATGGGCGCGGCCACGACCAGCGGCACGCGTAGCTCGTTGACGATCCGTCCCAGCAAATACCACGGCAGTGCAAACAGCACGCCCATGGCCGCGAGCAGCAAGGCAAAGACCAGCAGAGCCACGATCAAGGGGAACTCGCCGTAGTAGTTGATCGTGTAAACCAGCCAGTAGCAGCAGCAACCCTTGTTGATTACGTTGAAGACAAATCCCAGCCAAAACGCCTGCTTACGACCGGCTCCCGGAATAGCCGCCAGGGCCGGGATCAGCGCGAACCACGCCAGGTGATACAGCTCGAGGCGCGGAAATACCGCTGCCGCCGCCAGGGCGGAAATCGCGGTCAATAGGTAGCGCCAGAGCGGTTTCATCGCTGCATCACTTCTTTGTTAATCTACAAACCGGTTTAAAAATCGGCGGATTATACTCGATCGATTGATCCGTGGAAAGGCCGGCGGCTTACCAGCGGCCATCAGCCGCGGCGGCTTCGAGCCGCAGCAATGCACGCGAGCAACCATGGTCGTAATCCAACGAGCCTCTCCGCGCCCGGCTTTGAGCCGGGGGCAAGGCTCGCGCAGTCCGCTGGTCCTAATGCCACGCCCCGCCCCGCGTAGAAAGATGGGGGTGGAGAATAATGTTGGATAACATTATTAGGTGGGCGCGAGCAGGGCATTGTCTCAAAATTTATTAATATCGGAGTGCATGCCCCCTTTGACAGTATCCGCGACCCTCAACAGTCAGTAGGTCAGCCTTACAGGGTTCTCGACGCACGTTTTCTTCGACATGCACGTGGAAAAGCACGCCGCTCAGTCCACCTCAAAATTAATTTCGAACACCCCGCGAACTGGGGAGGAGAGGCGGCGGCGCAGCATGGAACATGCTGCGCCGCATTCCCACCCCACCCTGCTCGCCGAGGATCAGCACTAAGCCGGAAGCGCGATTGCTCGCTCAGCGCGGTCTCATCCGTGGGTCGGCTGATACGCGCAGTTTGCGGTGCCAGGTGCCACGCCACGTTCTATGGTCGACAATCGTGCGGAACATCTTCTCTCGATGAACAAACCTTCTTTGAGAACGCGCTGCCGGCTTGGAGCCGGCACGATACTCGCGAGCGTCACCTGTTTTATGACTCAATAATGCTCTCCGCGACGCGGGGCTTGGCGTTGAACAATGATGGTCGTACTGCGCGAGTTTTGCGGGCACCTCAAAGGTGCCCTCGGCGAGCCTACACACAAAGATCGATTTATCGATCTTTATCTCCCCCATAAAATCTGTGCTAGGATTTATCCATCGAGGTATTGATGATCGCAATAGCACGAGCGGCGCTGATCGCCGGTATTATGATTCTGGCATGTAGCGGCTGCGGCAACCACGACAACCCCGAGTTGGCCACGCCGCAGTCCACGGCCGCCTACTACATCAGCAACGCCTATTTCCTCGAACACAGCGTGGATGGCATGGCCTACGGCAAGTTGATCAACTGCTTCAGCCCGCAGGCCCGCAGCTATTTCGAGAACAACTACCTGCAAATCGCGGGCGAAGAGTACGTTTACGAGATCAAGGCCCTGAGCGGCATGCTCAAACAGGCCTACGCCTTTCAGGTCGCGGTGCTGCCCGCCGGGCCCAGCCCGGGCAACGGCCGCCCCGAGGTGAGCATCGTCTCCTCGGCCGATCGCGAGGCGCTGGTGCTGATCAACGGCAAGCAGGTACGAATGATCAAACAGGCGAACCAATGGCAGATCGACGAGCTGTTCGGCCTGATGCACTGACGAGATTGCGCGATGCCGACTAACGATATGCGACAACGCGGAGCAGCGGGGCTGAATCTGGCGTTCAACATCGTGATGTTCTGCGCGCTGATCTTCTTCTTTTTTCATTTCCAGCAGCCGCTGTTTCGGATCATCGTCGGCGTGGCGATCGTGCTCAACCTGTATACGTTTCTCAACGTCTACCTGGAGCACCGGCGGAGCCGCCGGGAAAAACCGGACCGCTGGACTTAACCCAACCCTGGGCCGTGGTGTCCAAACGGCATACAGACAGGGAGGATCGAAACAATGACCGAAAAACTAAGGCCACTGATGTTTATCGCCTTGTGCACCGTGCTGGCGTTGGCAATCGGCCTGGCCGCCTGCTCGGGCAGCGACGAGGACGATGACGACGACGACGACTGGTTCGACGACGACGACGACGGCGGCGGGCTGGACGACTTCCTCGACGCGCTGCCCGATCCGCTGAACCTAAGGTTGAGCCTGCCTGAAAGCGATGCAAAAGATCTGGGCGAGTTGGCGCAGCTCTACCGGGACACCGTGAACTTCACCACCGACGTCAACGAGCACGCGTTGATGTTCCTCTCATGGATCGACGAGATCACCTCCTACCCGCCCTCGAACTATGACGAGCAAGACGACGCCTACACCTGGGGCCCGTGGAACGCCGGCGGACTGTACGGCGGCGAATACCGCTTCGTGATGACCCGCGGTTCCCAGGGCTATTACGAGTACGTGCTGCAGGGGCGTAGCCGCGGCAGCGAGGACCCGTGGGGCAACGTCTGGTCCGGGCACGTCGACGTCTCGGACGCCCAGACCGCGCGACGCGGCGTGGGCAGCTACAGCGTGGACTTCGACGCCGCGCGCTCGATCGAACTGTGGATGGTCGAGGAGGGGCAAGTGATCGTGACCTACGACACGATCAACGACGGCCGCGCAATCGACGTCGAATACGTGGGATTCAAGCCCGACGACGACGATTACCAGGATCTGGTCGACGGCCTGTACTCGTATCACAATCGCGCGGACGACAGCGGCGAGTTCACCTTCGACGTGCTGGCCGACATGCATTACGAGCAGTACCACGGCGAACAGTACGACCAGCGCGAGCACTTCTGGTTCAACACCCGCTGGTACGGCGACGGCCGCGGACGCTCGGATGTGTTGGTCACTGACGGCGACCTGCCCGACATCGAGGTCGGTGGATCGACTATTGCCAGCTATGTGCTCGCCGAGTGCTGGGGCAACGACTTTCTGCGCGACTACTGGCTGGAAATGGTCGTGCTCGCCAACGGCAACGAGGAGACAATCGAGGAGCAAGGGATTGAGTCGGACTGCTCGTTCGACCAGCAGCTGCCAGAGGTTAAATAGACGGCAGCACGATTAGAGCTTTTTACAACGGCGGCCTGCTGGCCGCCGTTTTTTATTGTTTGAGTAATCTCAATCCCACGGCCCGCGCCAAAGGGAAAAACGGATCGTCGAACGCGCCCAGCGGGCCGCGTCCGCGCCGGACCGCCGGGCCGTAGCGGTAAAAGGTCAGCCCGATGTGCTTGTCGGTCATCAACGCCAGGCGCGATTGCGGATCGACCACGATCTTTCTGACCCACGGCGGGCACAAAACGCGGTCAAGGGGCTCGAGTGTGTCCAGATCGAAAATCTCCAGGTAGGGCGCGAACCCGGCCACGAACAACAGCCGCTGCTCGGGTTCCACGGCCAGGGCTCGGCAGCCGACCAGGGTCTGGATCGATCCCGCGGGCTCCAGGGTCTTGCGATCGATCAGCAGCACTTGGGCCTGGGTGGGCGCGGCCACCAGCAGGCGGTCTGTCTGCGGATCGTAGGCCAGGCCCGCACTGTTTCCGGGCACACCCACCCGGCGCTCGAAATCGAGGGTCTCCAGCTTGAGCTCGTCGAGCGTCCCTTGCAGGCTCAAAGCGTAGAGCAACCCGCGCGATTCAATGCACAGCAGGTCGAACAGCGAGTCGCGCGAATTGGGCTTCGCCGCTGTTGAGCTGCGTTCGATGCGCAGTCCAAAGAGATCGAGACGATCGATGCGGCCCTGGTTGCCATAGGAGAGCAGCATCGAGCTATGGTCGGTGCAGCCCGCGACAACAAAGCCGACCTGCTCATCTTCGAGCGTACCCAGCAACTGCGCCTCGCCAAGGCGCGGATCAACGGTAAAGGCTCTGCCGTCTGCGGCAACGGCGTAGAGCAGGCCGCGCGATGAATCGTAGCTCACGCCGGTGAGGTCCACGTCGATCCCCAGCTCGACCTCGCCGGTCAGCGTGCCCTCCGAGGTGTCGACGAGCATCACACGTCCCTCTTGACTGGTGGCCATGGCAATGCGCTGCTCGGAGTCCAATGCCAGCCCGTAGCACTCGCGCTCCCAAAGGATGCGTTCGCGCAGTTGATAGGCCTCGGGCCGCCACGGCGCACGGCTCATGCCCAGCAGGGTCAGCATCCCCGCGAACAGAACCACTGGGATCAGCGGCGCCAGGCGGTGCTGCCGCGGCAGAGCGCCGGTGGGATAGTACCTGCGCCACGACGAGGCCCAAGCGGCCGCCGGCAGCAGTAGATCGCCGAGCAACGGCACGCGCATCACACGATCCAGCGGGCCGTTACGCTTCACATTGAGGCTGATCGCCGTCATTCCCAGTATGTTGAGCACAATCCATCTCCGGGCCAGCTCGTCGGCAACCAACCCGTTGGATTGCAAAACCAAATTTCGAATTGCGGTCCACAGCCACAATGGAATCCCGGCCAGGATCGCGATCTGTAACACAATGGATAATTTGGTTAATTTGGCCCGTGGCTTTCCGGGCAACATCAGGTTCACGGCCAAAAGGGTCAGGGCGAACCAGAAGATGTTGCGCGCCATGCTCAGCGCTCCGAGCATCCGCAGACCCTGGTTGTGGTCAAACTGCGTAGGCAGCGCCAAAGCGAGCAACGCGCATCCGAGCAGCATCGCCCAGCTGCCGCGCAGATCGATCAGGGCACGGCGCACGGTACTACTCAACGCGCTCCGCCTCCTGACGCGTTGCGGCATGTATCTAATTGATCTTTATGGGAAATGCCCATTTGCAGCGCCGGGTTGTACAATATATATCAGATGTGTTAGAATACGCGTCCCCGCAGGGACTGGCGCTTCGTAATTGAAGGGCCGCTATTATATGTATGGAGTGAATGTCGGATAATGGCCACGAACACCTCAAGCTCAACCAACCGCAATCGCCGCCGCCCCAAGATGGGTGGCGATACACACTTTATCACGATTAAAATCCAGGACAAGCACCCGGTCTTTCAAGAAAAGAAAGCCGTGCAGAGTCTCAGGGAATGCATCCGCAAGGTACAGAGCCGTTACCCCTTCGAGGTCGAGGCTCTGGTCACCATGCCCGACCACCTGCACCTGATCTTGACCCTGCCCCAAGACGACGACGTGCTCAACCTGCGAGTGCAGGCGATCCAGACCGCGTTCGCCAAAACCTACGGCCGCAACCTCGACCTGGGCAAAGACAGCCCGGACTCAAGCAGGGTGCGACAGTCGACGATCTGGCGGCGGCGCTACTGCAACCACCTGATCTGCGACGACGCGGACCTGGCCAAGCACATCGAGTACGTCTTCTGGAATCCGGTCAAGCACGGCCTGGTTAAAAACCCATCGAGCTGGCCGTATTGCAACATGTCGCGCAAGTCCCGCAACGGCCACACCAACAACGGCAAGATTTGCAAGATGCCGGCCTGGATCTCCAGCGCCGACTGGGACTGATCTCCCGCAATCGTCCGTAAGCCCCCGGCCCACAGCAACGCAGCCTAGCGCACAGCACGATTCCATCCATCAAGATAACCCGGGCCATCAGCGCCCGGCCACTGCGCGGACCAATCTTTGATGTAAAAGGCAAGCACGGCGCGTCGAAGCGCTTTCACAGCATTGATCCGGCGCGCCGAGCTTTGCGGGCCTACCCCAGGTCGAACTTGAGCCGCGCCTCCTCGGGCATCCACTCGTTGATCAGGTCGTCCACGTAGCGCAGGTCGTACTTGACGTAGACCCCGAAAAACGACGCGAGGTAGGTGTTGAGCAGGAACTTGGCCTGATCCGGCGGCAGGAACTCGAACGGATCGCCGGTCTCGTCGTATTCGCCCATGCCGCAGCCGTCGCCCTCGCCCATCAGGCTGGGGATGAACGAGCAGGCGTCTGTGGGCGAGTAGTGACCGCCGCGCAGCACCTCGAGCATCACCTTGGGCGCGGGCGCGGTCTCGTAGCCGAGCATGATCAGCTCGTCGGTGTCGAACATCGTGTTGTCCTCACGCGAGAGCCAGAACATGGTTGCTGTCTGGTAGTTCTGCGGGTAGCTGGGAATCAAGTAGCAGCACAGATCGACCGCCGCACGAAAGCGCGTGTCCTTTTTAGCCGCCTCGACCGCGGTCAGCCCGCCAAAGCTGTGGCCGACCAGGCCCACGCGCTCGGGATCGAGCCGTCCCTCGAACAATCCGCCGGGTTCCTCGTTCATCTTGTAGCACTGGTCGAGCAGGAACGAGAAGTCGCGCTGGCGCTGACAGATCGACGCGGGCATTCCCAAGATGTTGTAGATCACGTACGAGCCGGGGAACGGCGCGAACAGCGCGTTGCCCGTGTGATCCGGCGCGATCACCAGGTAGCCGTGGCTCGCCAGGTGGTTGCACATCGTGTAGTTCTGCGAGCGTACGCCGGAGTTGCCGTGGCTGAAGATGATGATCGGCAGCTCGTCGAGCTCGGCGCGCGGCGGCGCGTCGCGCACCGCGCCGGTGGGCAGATCGAAGTTGTCCAGCTCCTCGGGTGATACCAGCAGGCTGAGGATCGAGCGCACCATCTCTTCCCATTCGCCGAAGAACTCGCCCAGCCGATCCTGCTCGGCGTCGCGATAGGCCTCGTCCGTGGGGTACCAGAACTCGACGCAGAGCTGCCGCGGGTTGCCCAGCATGTCGGTGTCGTCGGGATTCTCGAAGTACAGCGTGCGGTGGCCGATCGGATAGGGACCGGTCTGGGAGGGATCGAAGTACTCGCCGCGCGGGTCTTCGACGTCGTCGCCCCCTTGATCATCGGGGGGCTGGGCGTCTTCGTCGTCTTCAATCTCGCAGGCCGCCACGAACAGAGTGAGCAAAATTGCCAATGTCAGCGCCATCAGCGCGGTCGACCGTTTCATCGTTCCTCCTACTTATCGCCGGAAAGATCGGGTTTAATCTTGATCTTTATAATACGTTTTTCGTCCGACTCCAAGACCACAGCCCTCAACGGGCCGAGGCGCACGCTCTCGCCCTTGTCCGGAATGCGTCCGGTGACCTCGAGGATCCAACCGCCCAGGGTGGTGAAGTCGCCTTGGGGATGCTCGACGTCGGGGAACAGTTGGTCCAGCTCGCCCAGCTCGAAGCGCGGGTTGACCACGACCCAGCCGTCGGCAGTGCGTTGCGGCTCGTTCTCCGAATCGTCGTACTCGTCCTCGATCTCGCCGAAGACCTCCTCGATGATGTCCTCGAGGGTCACCAGGCCGGCGGTGCCGCCGTACTCGTCGATGACGATCGCGATGTGCAGCCGCTGCTTCTGGAACTCGCGCAGCAGTTCCTCAATGCGCTTGGACTCGGGGATGAAGTACGGCTCGCGCAGCAGCAGTTCGAGCTCGACCTCGTCGTCGCTACGTCCCCAGCAGCGCAGCAGGTCCTTGGCGTAAAGCAGGCCCTCGATGTGGTCCAGGTCGTCGCGAAAGGCGGGCAGCCGCGTGTGCCCGGACTCGATCAAGCTGCGGATCGCGTTGCTCAGCGGCTCGTCGAGGCTCACGCCGGTGATCTCCGGCCGCGGCACCATGATCTCGGCCACCCGCGTATCGCTGAAGTCGAGCACCGAGCTGAGCAGGTCGTTCTCGCTGGGGCTGATCAGGCCCTGTTCCTCGACCTGTTCGAGCAAGCGCTCGATTTGTTGCTGCGCGTCGCCCTGGTCGGGCATGCGCCCCTTGATCAGCCGCCTGAAGCGTACGATGAAACTGTCGTCTTCGTCGGCCAACTATTCCTCCCGATCCAGCAGCGCCGCGCTCAGCTGCGCCAGGTGCTCCTCGACGCGGCGCATCTTGCGCGCCTGCAAGCCGCCGTGGACGTGATCCATCCCCAGCAGATGGCAGATTCCGTGGGCCAGCAGCCGCGCCAGCTCCTCGCGATATCCCACGCCCAAGCTGCGGGCCTGGGCCGCGCAACGTTCGAGGCTGATCACCACGTCGCCCAGCAGCTCGCCCTCAAGCGCATCCTCGCCCTCGAGCATGCTGAAGGACAACACGTCGGTGGCTTTGTCCACCCCGCGATATTCAAAGTTGAGTCTGTGGATCTCGCGGTCGTCGCACAACAGTACGCTCAGCTCGGTCCCGCGCACCTCCTGCGCCACCAGGCACGCGTCGCAGAATTCGCGTATCTCAGCTCTGGTGGCTTTTGTTCGGGGGCCGCGGATCAGTATCCGATTGGCTTTCGCGCTCAGGTGCGTTCTCCTCGCGTTCGTCGTCGGGGTACTCGATGCGCTGATGGAAGATGCCGATCAGCACGTGCGAAAACGACTCGGCGATCTTGTGCAGATCGCGCAGCGTCAGGTCGGACTCGTCCAGCTGCCCCTCGGCGGACACGCGGTTGATGTGTTCGCTGACCAGGTTGCGAATGCGCGACGGGGCCGGCGCCTTGAGCACTCGACTGACCGCCTCGACCT
Source organism: Candidatus Alcyoniella australis (assembly GCA_030765605.1). Lineage (NCBI taxonomy): Bacteria > Candidatus Lernaellota > Candidatus Lernaellaia > Candidatus Lernaellales > Candidatus Alcyoniellaceae > Candidatus Alcyoniella > Candidatus Alcyoniella australis. Next base: position 10,378 of record JAVCCG010000095.1, on the reverse strand, counting down.
GGTCGGCGAGCATCACCAGCGCGGCCTCGCGCGAGCGCGGCTTGGGACCCGGGTAGCGGAAGTCCTCCTCGTGCAGCTGCTCCATTTGCGGGTCGGTCCGCTCCCGGGCGCGCTCGTAGAAGAAGCGGATCAGCCCCTTGCCGTGGTGCTGCTCGACGATCTGCGCCACCGCGTCGCCGAGGTTGAAATCGCGCGCCAGCTCCACGCCCTCGCGCACGTGGTTGACCAAAATCAGCCCGCTCATCATCGGATAAAGCTTGTCGTGCGGGTTCTCTCCGCCGCGCTGATTCTCGATGAAGTAGTGCGGTTTGCTGATTTTGCCGATGTCGTGATACAGCGCCGCGACCTTGGCCAGCAGCGGGTTGGCGTTGATGCTCTCGGCCGCGGTCTCGGCCAGGGTGCTGACCAAAATCGAGTGGTTGTAGGTGCCCGGCGCCTTGAGGATCATCTCCTTGAGCAGCGGGTGGTTGAGGTTGGCCAGCTCCATCAATTTGATGTCGGTGGTGTAGCCGAAGATCCACTCGATTACCGGCGAGAGCGCCAGCACGGTCAGCGCGCACAGGACGCCGCCGAGCACCGCACCCGCGGACTCGAATCCCAGCTGCTTCCAGAACTGCATGCCCTGCACCGTCGAGAGGAACGAGGTCGAGAGCACCAGCAGCATGCCGGTGATGCTCACCAGCAGCCCGGCCTTGAGCGCGTCGAGCCGCTGGCTGACCTTGCCCACGGCCCAGGCGCCGGCGAACGAGCAGACCAGGACGTACATCCCGAAGTACAACGAGTTGTCGGCCATCATCCCGGCGAGCATCGCGGCCACCGGCATATAGGCCAGCGCGGTCTCGGAGTTGAGAATCAGCCGCACCAGCATCGGCGCCATTGCCACGGGAATCGCCATCAGGAAAAAGGCCATCGGCATCGTGCCGCCGGTCTCGGTGATCGACTCGGCAATGGCGATGCCGATCCAGAGGATCAGCGTCAGTCCCATGGTCAGCGCGGCGAGGAACAGTATGTCGCGGTTGCCATGACGGAACTTGCGCACGTTGTTCTTGACGAAGCCGAACAACACGGTAAACAGGATGAAGAAAACCGAGGCGATGCCGACGAACACCAGCCCGAAGCTCGACTGCGGGCCGGAGGCCTCCAGCGCCTCGAGCACCAGCAGCGTCTCCTCGGTCACCAGCTCGCCCTCGCCGATGATCAGCTGATTCTTCTCGTACTTGGCGACCACCGGGGCGATCTTGCGCGCAGCCTCGCTCTTGCGGGTTTGGGTTTCAGCCTTGGCAAAGGTCAGGTTGGGCTCGATCAGCGCAACGACCAACGCGCCGATCGTCTCGCGCAGCCTGCGTGAGGCGTCGGGTATCTCTTGCTTGACCCGCCCCTGGACGCCCTCCTTGACCTCCTCGACCGCCAGCACCGAGCTGAAGTCGGAGATCTCCTTTTCCTTGCCCGACTCGACCTCGCGCCGACTGAAGGCCTGTCGGCTGACGTCGAGCAGCGTCTGATCGAAGAAGTTGCGGTCCGAGACGATGTAGCCCAGGTACGATTCGGAGATCAGCTTGTCGATCGCCTGCTGCAGCTCGGCGGAAAACCCGGCCTTGCGCAGGATCTCGAGCTGATCGTCGTCAAGCACGGCCCCCAACTGGCGGTTGAACTGCTGGTAGTGCTCGGCCAGCAGCTCGGGCGGGATCTTGCGCGGCTGGGGCACGGGGGTCGGAGTCGCCCCCGGCGTGGCCCCGGGTTGCGGCACGACCGGCGTCGGGGCGTACTGCGCGAAAAATTCACGCATCTGGACAAAGGCGCGGTCGACCTTGGTGCGGGTCTGCTGCACCAGATTGCGATCGAAGTCGTAGACCGGCAGCACCGCGTAGCGCGCCTGTTCGCGCTTGGCCGAGGTGGCCTTGTCATCCTCGACGCTGAAGGGCATCGGCGCCTTGATCGCCCGCGTTGTGTACTGGCCGATCTCGTAGAGGTCCACGGTAACCGAGGTGGAGGGAGCCAGAAACAAGGCGATGTAGATCGACAGCCCGAGGCCGACCAGCCAAGTCGAGGCGCTCAGCGAGTTGTCGCCGGGGGTAACGTCGCGCAACTTGGCCCACAGCCGCCGCAGGCCCTTCTCGGCCTTGCGTGACTGGCGGCGCGATTTGACGTCGGCTCTGAAAGGTCTGATCCTGCGCGGCGGCATCAGCCCGACTCCTCTTCCTGCTGATCGGGGCTCTGTTGCACCGACAGGCGGCGCAAGTAGGCATCATAGGCCTTGACAATGTCCATTACCAGGCGATGACGCACCACGTCGGTCTCGTTGAGATAGACGAACTTCAACCCGGAAACTTCGGCCAGCACATGTTGGATCTGGACCAGGCCCGAGGTCGTGCCGTTGGGCAGGTCGATCTGCGTGATATCGCCGGTAACCACGGCCTTGGAGCCGAAGCCCAGGCGCGTGAGGAACATCTTCATCTGCTCGCTGGTGGTGTTCTGCCCCTCGTCGAGGATCACGAAGCTGTCGTTAAGCGTGCGTCCGCGCATAAACGCCAGCGGCGCGACCTCGATCGTTCCGCGATCGATCATCCGTTGGACCTTCTCGATGCTCATCATCTCGTGCAGCGCATCGTACAGCGGGCGCAGGTAGGGGTTTATTTTATCGAGCATCGTCCCGGGTAAAAACCCCAGCCGCTCGCCGGCCTCCACCGCCGGACGGGTGAGGATGATCCGGTCGACCTCGCCCCTATTGAGCGCGGCCACGGCCTGGGCCATCGCCAGATAGGTCTTGCCCGTGCCCGCCGGGCCGATGGAGATCACCAGGTCGTACTCGCGTAGGGCGTTGATGTAGAGCTTCTGGTTGAGGCTCTTGGGCGCGATCACCTGCTTGCGGTTGGAGATAAAGACCGTATCCAGGAAGATCTCGCGCAGCTTGACGTTGCGGTCTTGCGCCAGCAGTTTGACCGCCTGCTCCACATCCGAGGCGTAGATCGGCAAGCCCTGAGCGACCAGGCCGTAGAGCTGGGTCAGCGCGTCGCGCGCCAGGGCCACGGAGTGCGGATCGCCCTCGAGAAACACCTGGGAGCCGCGGGCCGAGACCTTGATCTTGGTTTGCTCGGCCACTGTGCGCAGGTTCTCCTCGTGCTCGCCCAGCAGGGTCTGAGCCACCCGCGAATCCTCGAACAGCAGCGTGTCGCGAACCGTCTCGCCGCTCAAGAACCCTCTCCGATCAGTTGGATTTGCACACGGCGGTCGCGCGGGCGGTTGTCGAAGTCGACCAGCACGATCTGCTGCCAAGTTCCCAGGCCCAGCCCTCCATCGTGGACCGGAATCGACAGCCCTGGCCCGAGCAAGGCCGCCCGCACGTGGGAAAAGCCGTTGCCGTCGCCCCAACGGGCGTCGTGGTGAAAATGCCGATCTTGGGGCACCAAATGCTCGATACACTCCTTGAGATCGCGCATTGCGCCGGGCTCAGCCTCGATCGTGGTCACGCCGGCCGTGCTGCCGGGAATAAAGACCGTACACAATCCCGATTCGAGACCGCTCGAGCGTTGCGCGGCTTCGACCTGACTCGTGATATCGATGATATCACAGTAGCCCGCGGTCTTCAGATTGAACTGGATCGTTTTACAAATCATCTCCGCCAAACCTCCGACTGCTGGCTAACAGTTTTACCGCGCCATTTCAAGTGCCCTGCCCGCTGTTGAACGTCGGACGTGCCTCGGCTAGAGTCAGGCGGCAAACCAGGAGAATGGCTGATGGACGATAAACAGTACGGCTTCGATGATCTGCAGGCGATCATGGATCGCCTGCGCGATCCGCAAAGCGGCTGCCCGTGGGACTTGGAACAGACCTTGAAAACTCTGCGCACCTATCTGCTCGAGGAGGTCTACGAGGCGCTGGAGGCGATCGATAGCAACGATCCCCAGGCGCTGTGCGAGGAACTGGGCGACTCGCTGTTCGAGATCGTGTTCCTGGCCAAGGTCAGCGAGCAGGAAGGACATTTTGACATCCATCAGGTGATCGACAAGATCAGCCGCAAGATGATCCGCCGCCACCCGCACATCTTTACAAACGATGTCCAGGCCCAGTCCGCGGCCGAGGTCGAGGGAATCTGGGCGCGCGCCAAGGTCGAGGAAAAAAACGACATGGCCTCGATCCTCCAGGGTGTGCCGCGTCAACTCCCGGCCCTGCTGCGCGCCTATCGGCTCAGCGAACGGGTTTCCAAGGTCGGCTTCGACTGGGAAAAAGCGCGGGACGTGCTCGACAAACTTCAGGAGGAAACGGCCGAGCTGGTGCAGGCCGCGGAGCTTGGCGACCGCGAACAGCTCGAGGCCGAGTTCGGCGACCTACTGTTCACAGTGGTCAACCTCGGACGCCATCTGGAAATCTCGGCCGAGGACGCCCTGCGCCGCACCTGCGACAAGTTCGTCGATCGCTTCAGCCGGGTCGAACTGCTGCTCAAACAGCAGGGGCTGGACCTGCAATCGGCCAGCCTGGACCAGATGGAACAGGCCTGGTCCGCGGTAAAAAACTAGCCTGGATTATTCCCGATGCTGCTACTGCTGCACAATGTAAGGAGAATTACATTTCAATACATTCGCAGCCGGGTTCGGAGCTGTGGACAACCTGGGGAAATCTCCGGTAACACCCAGGGCAACCGAGTGAAAACCAAGGGCTTTTCCAACCTCAGGAGTACGATAGGCTTAGAAGATAATACCCTTTATTTTCAAGCCTTTATCAGCCGAATGGCGACTTATCAAACAGCATGCGACCATGGCTGATAAAACCTTGAACCATTTATTCACAACTTGTATCTTCTTAAGCAGAAAAATTGGGGTTTTCATTCTGCGCAACGACCCGGCGGAGGGGATTAATGAGTGCTGTGAAACATAAGTCAGCGGGCAAGGCCGCGGCGCTCTCTGCGTTCCTGCTTCCCGGTGCGGGTCAGCTCTACAACGGGCAGCGCGTCAAGGGCTCGGTGGTGATGGGCGTGACCCTGATTGTGGTGGTGGCGCTGTGTCTGGCAATCGCGCGTTTTTTCCTGACGTACTTATCCGACATCGTGGCCGTGGCCGCCAACCAGGCCCCGGACTCGCTGATCCCCGACGTGGGCAGCCTCTGGTTTTGGGTGATCATTCTGCTGGTGATCTATATCTACGCGATCGTCGACGCCTATCTGGTGGGCAAGAAGGCGCACAAAACCCTCAACGCCCGACGCCTGGACTAACCCGCGTCGCAAGATTGGCGGGGGGTAATAATGTTGAATAACATTATTGGGTAGGCGCGAGCAGGGTTTCTAGATTTAGATTTTCACCTGGCTACGCACGATAGCCCGATCAGCACGTTCTCAAAGAAGTCTTGTTTATCGAGACAAAATGTTTCGTACGATTATGGGTCTTAGATCGTGGCTTGGCACATGGCACCGCAAACAGCGCGCATCAGCCCACCCCACGGATGATCCGGCTTGGAGCCGGCACAAAACTCGCAAGCGGGCCAAACTCGTGGCTCAACGATAATCTCCGCGACGCGGCATAGATCGACGCTAAACGATCCGGGAAATATGCGAGCCTTGCAGCGGCTCCAAGCCGCCCCACCCCACCTGCTCGCCTTTAATCAGCTCCAAGTCGGCAGCGTGATGGATTGCTTTGCGCGTTATCTTTGGAGGATGGACTGATCCGCGTTCGTGGCAAGTACAGGTGCCAAGCCGCGGCCGCTTTTTGTTGATCGTTGTAAACAGGCTGTACCGATGGGCTATGGGTCTTTGATAACGCGCAAAGCAAGCCATTGCGCTTGGGAAAACCAAATTGATTAAAGGCGAGCCTACACACAAAGATCGTTTTAACGATCTTTACTCCACCTCACGAATCTTTCGACGCGGGGAGGGTCGGTGCATTACGACCAGCGTACTGCGCGAGTTTTGTGGCACCTCTAAGGTGCCCCCGGCTCAAAGCCGGGTCAATAGGGAGGCGGTCCCAGAACGTTGCAGACCGGCTCCATGGCCATGGACAGGTAGAATCCCGGGCTGAGGAAATATCCGCAGCAGATCAACTGCTGACAGTTGTCCGCGTACTGCGGATAGCACTGGTCCATGAATCCGGCCACCGGCTCATCGTCCGGACACAGGGCGAGGAACTCGGCGGAGTCCGGATCGTCGATCAGCGTATCGCCGTTGCAATCGCCGTAAACTTTGTACTGCGCGTCGGCGCACGCGGCCTCGTCATCATCATCATCGTCGTCGTCATCGTCGATGTCGTCGTCATCGTCGTCAACATCGTCGTCGTCCGAATCATCGTCGTCAGTATCGTCGTCGTCATTGTCCGAGTCGTCGTCGGTCGTGCGTCCGTCGTCGTCGTCGTCGTCCGAACCGCAGGCCACGAAGACCAGTCCGGCGGCCAGCATCAGCGCCAGCACGCATATCAAAACGGTAAGAGTGCGCGTTTTCACTTTGGCTCCTTTCCTCGCCTGGATCACCTATCGAGTTTGTACTGCAGCGAAGGCTCAAGAAAAATCCAGACCAATTCATCCCCTCAATAGCAGAGCCGATGCTCGTTCGTCAATTGTCCGCGCCCCCCTTATCCGGCGTTGACATCATGCGGCCCGATGACTAAGGTCTGCTTAGGCCGTGCTAGGGGGGGAGCCAGTGGTGCCCTGTAACCCGCAATCCACTATAAAGGGCCTGAATTCCCCTGTAGAGGCTTGATTCCGTGTAGGGGTCCGTTCTCGCGGACGGATGGGTCGGGTCCCACGCAACAGGCGCAGCTGAACCCCGTCAGATCCGGGAGGAAGCAGCGGTAAGGTTAGCAGCCTGTGTGTTGTGGGCAGCCTGGCCAATCGTCCCCCGTGGGAAAACGCTCTACTCGGATAGGGTCGATCAGGGGTGCACGGCTGTTTCTCAAGATCATCGGCGTCAAATCGATCGACCGAACAAGGCGGGATAAATAAGCGTGTCGTACATCGTCCTGGCCCGCAAATATCGGCCGCAGACCTTCGATCAGATCGTGGGCCAGGCCCATATCACGCGCACGTTGCAAAACGCCCTGATCTCGGGGCGGATCTCGCACGCCTACCTGTTCTGCGGCACGCGCGGCGTGGGCAAGACCTCGGCGGCGCGGATTTTGGCCAAGGCGCTGAACTGCGCCCAAGGGCCGACGTCCACACCCTGCGGCGAATGTTCCTCTTGCAAATCGATCGCCGCGGGCAACTCAGTGGACGTATTCGAGATCGACGGCGCCTCGAACACCGGCGTGGACGACGTGCGCCAGTTGCGCGAAAACGTCAAGTACGCACCGAGCAGCGGACGCTACAAAGTCTACATCATCGACGAAGTTCACATGCTCTCGACCAACGCGTTCAACGCGCTGCTCAAGACCCTCGAGGAACCACCGCCGCACGTGGTGTTCATCTTCGCCACCACCGACCCGCACAAAATCCCGGACACGATCCTCAGCCGCTGTCAGACCTACGAGTTCAAGCTGATCCCGCTGACCCTGTTGCTCGATACGCTCAAGTCGATCTGCGCATCCGAGGGGATCCAGATGGCCGAAGAGCTGCTGATGCTGATCGCGCGCAAGGCCGAGGGAAGCATGCGCGACGGCCTGTCGTTCCTGGATCAGACTATCAGCTTCGGCGCCGACAAGATCACCCGCGAGGAGCTGATCGAGCTGTTGGGAGTTATCGACCGCGCGTTCCTGATCGGGCTGGTCGAAACGATCCTCGACAGCGACGTGCCCGGCGTGCTCGAGCGCTTTGAGGCCACGGCCGAGTTCCGCTTTGAGCCGCGTCAGTTTTACCAGGATCTGGTCGAGCTGCTGCGCGACCTGATCGTGGTCAAGGTCAGCAAAAATCCCGGCCGGCTGGTGGTGGCGCCGGACTCGGAGCTTAAGCAGTTGGGCGAAATCTGCCGCAGCCAAAGCTTCGAAACCCTACAGCGCCAGTTCGACGGTCTGATCCAGGCCGAGAACGAGGTGCTGCGCGCGTCCCATCCGCGTTTGGTGCTGGAGATGCTGCTGGTCAAGATGGCGCACGACCAACCGATCGTGCCCCTCGACGGGCTGATCGCCAAGCTCGACGAGCTGATCGCCAATGGCGCCATAGCGCCCGGCGGCGGCCAGGCCGGACCCAAGCCAACTCCCCAACGCGCCGCAGGGTCCGCAAGCCCGCGGCCGCGTTCAGCCAAGGCCGCACCCCAGGCCGTTTCCCGCGACGAGGCTCCGGCGCAGACCCAGGCAGCCAACGAGAGCGCCGATCCGCAGTGGCTGAAGCTGGTCGAGGCCACCAAGGGCAAGCGGCTGTCGGCCGGAGCGCTGCTGGACAACGGCGTTCCTCAGCAGCTTAGCGCGGACCTGGTGCGCATCGGCATGAATCCGACGCACCTCAGTCTGTTGGGTCGCGCCGAAGACAACGAGGCGCTGCTCGACGCGGTGGCCGAGGTCTTCGGCGCTGATGCACGGCTCGAGCTGATCGCTCTGGACAACGGCTCGTCCCAGCAACAGGCGAGAAGTTCAAAAAAAAAAGAGTCTGATAAACTAAGGACGATCAAACGGCAGGCGTTGGAATCGCCTGTGGTCAAGGACGCGCTGGAACTGTTCAACGGCGAGGTGGTCGACATCCGAATCCAGCGCCAACGCAAATAGCACTGATTGGAGGACAGATGAGCAAAGGTCTTGGCAACATCATGAAGATGGCCAAGCAGGCCCAGGCGAAGATCATGCAGGTTCAGGATGAGATGGCCTCACGTTCGGTCGAGGCCTCCTCGGGCGGCGGGATGGTCGTGGCCACGGTCAACGGCAAGCAGGAACTTTTAGCATTGAAGATCGAGCCCGACGTGCTGCAGGACGGCGACGTCGAGATGGTCCAGGACCTGGTGGTCGCCGCGGTGAACGAGGCGATGCGCAAGGCCCAGGAGATGGTCGCCGAGGAGATGTCCAAGGTTACCGGCGGAATGAACCTCCCCGGCCTGTTCTGAGATCGCCTTGGACCACCCTGCCCCGATCCGCAACTTGGTGCGCGAGTTCAGCCGGCTGCCGGGGATCGGCGCCAAGTCGGCCACGCGCCTGGCCTACCACCTGCTCAGCACCAGCGACGAGGGTGCTAAGCGGCTGGCCGACGCGATCATCGAGCTGCGACAGCGCATCGGACTGTGCGAGGTCTGCTTCCAGCTCACCGACGTCAACCCCTGCGCGACCTGCTCCGATCAGGCGCGGGACCACAGCCTGATCTGCGTTGTCGAGCAACCGCCCGACGTGAGCGCCATCGAGCGCAGCTCGCAATATCGTGGGATGTATCACGTGCTGCACGGCTCGATCTCGCCGCTGGACGACGTGGGCCCTGACGAGCTCAAGATCGCCGAGCTGATCAAACGCGCCTCATCGCCGGATGTGACCGAGGTAATTTTGGCCACCAACCCGACCAAAGAGGGCGAGGCCACGGCGGTCTACATCGCGGACAAGCTCTCCTCGATCGACGTGCGAGTAACCAGAATCGCTCACGGTATTCCAGTCGGCGGCGAGGTGGAGTACACTGATTCAGCAACCCTGGGTCTGGCGCTCGGCGGCCGGCGGGAGATGTAGCGATGGCCTTCGTCAACAAGCAGACCAAGGAAATCAACTGCAAGATCGTATTTTACGGTCCCCAGCGTTCGGGCAAGACGCGCACGCTGCGCTTTATCCACGAACAGACCAAACCCGAAAATCGTGGCGAGCTGATCAGCGTCAGCGCCGACGACGAGCGCACGCTGTTCATCGACTACGTGCCGCTGATCCTCGGCAGTTACCAGGGCCTGCGCACGCGGCTGCACCTCTACGCCATGCCCGGCGCGCCGATCTCGCAGATGAACCAACGGCTGATTCTCAAGGGAGTGGACGGCATCGTGTTCGTGGCCGACTCCAGCCCCGACCGCGTGGAGGACAACGTCGAGTCCCTGGGCGGCCTGCGCAACCTGCTGGCCGAGATTAAGAAGGACCCGGACAAGATCCCGATGGTGTTCCAGTACAACAAACAGGACCTTCCCGGAGCGATCAGCGCCGAGAAGCTGCGCTCGCTGCTCGGAGCGCGCGATGTGGACTTCGCCAGCAACGCCCGCTCTGGCCAAGGGCTGTTCCCCGCGCTGAAACAGATCAGCAAGCTGGTGCTGGCGCAGGTCGACATCAACGGCGGCTGATCAACAAGATTATCAACGAAACCCTTGACAGACGCGGCCCAAGGGTTTAATAAAAGCGGCTCTTGTTTGGAAAAAACCCAGATGCTCCTGGGTAGCTCAGTTGGTAGAGCAGGTGGCTGTTAACCACCTTGTCGGGGGTTCGAGTCCCTCCCCAGGAGCCAGAAATCTCTCCCGCAGAATTTGCGGGCTAAACGGTTAACAGAGGCCCCGGAGCAATGACCTCTCGGGGCTTTGCCTTTT
>JAVCCG010000094.1 GCA_030765605.1 Candidatus Alcyoniella australis | reverse complement strand
TGCCCAGGTAGCTGTTGTAGCGGAACATCGGCTTGTTGTTGAACATCTCGTAGTCCGCGCCCTCGGTGGCCGCGTGGTCGTAGTCGGCCTTGCCGCGCCACAGTTTGCGGTCGAGGGTCATGATCAGGAAGCCGGTCTTGCGGTTTTGGCGCACGTACTCTTTGGAGAGCCCCTTGGTGAACTCGCCCCAGATCAGCATGGTCGGCGACTTGGCCTGCATCGATGTAATCAGCGAGACGTGGGGCAGACCCTGGGGGTCGATGGTGCCCAGCAGTCCGACCTTCTCGGTGGGCTCGAAAAATGCGAGGTGTGACTGTTCGAACGTTTTGCGCTTGTTCACGATTCAGCTCCGTATTGGCATGGCTTGACCAGCTTCAGCGGCGGTTGCGCGCTGTTGTTTTTCATCTGCACCGACCCGGTCCAGTGGACGATCTCCGGGGCGACGCCGGATTGGCGCGCGACCTGCGCCAGGCGCTCCATCTGGGCCTCGGTCATCAGCGGGGCATCTTTGTATGGCCAGTCCTGGTCCAGGCGCGAGTACTTGTCGCGGCACAGGTTGTTGAACGCGCACAGCTCCCAGCGTTCGATTGCGCCGTGGGCATGCTCGGCCAGGTAGCGCCCGATGGCCGCGATGTTGGCCTCGTCGTCCGTGGCGCCGGGGATGATCGGGGTGCGCACCCACAACTCGCTGGGGCCGCCGGGTTCGCGCACCGCGCGCACCACGCAAGCGAAGCTCTGCTCGATCTTGTCGCGCAGTGCGCCGGTATGTTGCAAGTGGCGCTGGGGATCGATGAGCTTGACGTCGAACAGCACCAGCTGCGTGTGGGGCAGGATCAGCTCGATCTGCGATGTCGCGCACTGGCCGCAGGTGTCCAGCGCCGTGTGCACGCCGCGCTCGCGCAGCAGTTCGAAGAACTTGGCCACGAACCGCGCCTGGGCCGCGGGCTCGCCGCCGGTGGCCGTGATTCCGCCGCCGGATTGTTCGAAGAACGCGCGGTCTTTGAGCACCTCGGCCACCAGCGCGTCCACGCTCCAGCTTGTGCCGAGCAGCTCCAGGGCGGTGGTCGGGCACTGCTGGGCGCAATCGCCGCAACCGATGCACTTCTCGCGGTCGATGGCGATCCCCTGATCGCCCATTGTCAGTGCGCCGCGCGGGCAGGTCTCGATGCACAGCAGGCAGCCGATACAGCGCGAGCCGACCCACTGCAGCTGGGGCTTGAAGCTGATGCTTTCCGGGTTGTGGCACCAGTCGCAACGCAGGGAGCAGCCCTTGAAGAACACCGAGGTGCGGATCCCCGGGCCGTCCTCGGTGGACATCCGGATCAGTTGCAGCACAGTAGCGTGGTCGGACTTCTCGGACATCGACGTACTCCTAGAAGTCGCTGTGGCTCAGCCGCGCGATCACCTCGTTCTGCAGCTCGCGGCCGATGGAGGTGAAGTAGGCGTTGTACCCGGTGACGCGCACAAGCAGGTGGCGGTAGTCCTGGGGCCGGCGCTGGGCGTCGAGCAGCATCTGTTTGTCGAGCATGTTGATTTGTAGCGCGGACCCGCCGTTGACAGCGTAGCCGCGCAAGAACGCCTTGAATTTTTGCTGGTGCTCGGGGTCGCGCAGGATCGAGGGATTGAAGGTGATGGTGTGGCTCGCGCCGTTGGGCAGGGCGCTGCGGTAGTCGTTCCAGTCGCCCTCGCCGCAGTCGGACTTGCCGCCGAAGACCTTGCCCACCGAGTTGGTGTTGGCCGTGGGGCCGTTGGTGTCCGAGCCGTTGCTGGGACAGATTGCGTTGGAGAGGAACTGCCCCTGGGGGCGGCCGTCGGGGCTGGCCGCGAGCACGAAGCCGTCGCCGACCCAGTAGTTCCAGGAGAGCATCCCCGGTCGGAATTGGCGGCCGGTCGATTGGGTCTTGTAGTTCCAGGTTTCGTCGGTCCACAGCTCCATTACGCGCGTGGCCATGGCGTCGGACTCGTCGTCGTCGCGGCCGTACTTGGGGGCCTTGTTCTTGGCCCGCGCCTGGAGCACCTCGTGCCCCTCCCAGTTGTCGCGCAGCGCCTGGATCAGCTCGGGCATGGTGCAGGCGCCCTCGTCGAACACCAGGTACTTGATTGCCAGCAGCGAGTCCACGGTGGTGGCGTAGGTCACGGCCTCGAGGGTCACCAGCGCGATCTCGGCTCCGCCCTGGGTGACGTCCAGGCCCTGCTCGGCGCAGCCCTTGACCATGCAGCTTAGGTAGGAAGTGGGGCAGTATTGGGCGCGGATCGATTCGGATTTCTCATAGAGTTCGGCGGAGCGCGCGATGATCTGACGCGTCTGCTCGGCGTAGGCCTGCCAGAACTGCTCGAAGGTTTCAAACTTCGCGGCGTCGCCCGTGGCCGGTCCGTCCTGGCCAATGGGATCGACCTTGCCGGTAATCACGTCGCGCACCTGATGCAGGTCGCGGCCGTTGTTCAACGCCAGCTCGACCGCCTTGAGCAGGTTGAGGTTGATGTCCACCGTGCCCGAACGGTCGTTGCCGACCATCGTGTTTTCCAGGCAGCCCACGGGCGCGTAGTCGTGGACGTTGTCCAGGTTGATCAGCCGCTGGAGATTGGCGCGTTTGGCCTCGCGCAGCATGCCCGCCATCGAACGCTCGTCGAAGTTAAGCAGAAACGGCGCGCCCTGGCTGGTGGAGATCATCTCAATCAGCTTGTCCAGCAGCTCGTCGGGCGAGTTGCAGTGCAGCCGCACGTTGGGCTTGGGCTCGAGGATCGGCGAGAGTTCGTCGATCACCTCGAGCATTGCGTAGGTCAGATCGTTGGTCATGTCGCGCCCCGCGGGGCCCATGCCCGAGAGCGTGATCAGCTGGCCGAAGCCCGCGGTGATCCCCTGGTAGCCCGCGCGGATGATCGCGTCGTAGGCCGTGTTGCAGTGCATCCAGAAGCACTTGAGCATCTCCTTGAGGAACTCGCGGTCCACGCCCTGCTCGATTGAGTGCTGCCAATAGGGGAGCAGGTATTGGTCGATGCGGCCGAAGCTGATGCCGGGTCCGGGGTAGTTCTCGTCGGACATGATCAGCATGTGGGTCAGCCACAACGCCTGGAGTGCCTCCCAGAAAGTCTCGGCCGGCTCCCAGGGAACCTTGCGCAAGATGTGATCCATTTGCTCAAGCTCGGAGCGGCGGTCAAGGTCGGCCTCGGCCAATGCCAGGTCGCGGCACAGATCGGCGTACTTGGCCGCCAGGTCGCGCGGCATCTGGGCCGCGGTGATCATCGCCCGTAGCTGTGCGCCCTTGGGTCCTTTCTTTTCGCGCTTGCCCAGGGCGTCGTACTTGGCGACCAGGTCGGCGTGCACGCCCTTCCAGCCGATCTGCAAAACGCGCTCATGGCCCGGCACAATGTGGCCGGGGGTGGCGCCGGCGTTGCCGTAGCCGTGGTCGTGGAACCACTTGACCGCCCGCCGTGCGCCGTTTTTACCGGCGATCAGCTCCCAGTGCTTCTTCGCCTGCTTGCGGTCCAGGCACAGCGAGGTCTGGAGGTTGAAGCGCGCGCCGGCGATCAGATCGCCGGGCAGCAGTTCGTGGGGCAGGTGCTCGACCATCACCTGCTTGACGAACCAGGCGCGGCGCTCGGGCTGAGACCAATCCCAGAACTTCGCGGGCAGGTCGATCGGGCGCGCTGCCTGGCGGAACGAGCTGACGAAGGTCTGCAACAGCAGATAGTTCTCGGGCACGATGAAGTAGGCCATCTCGTTGTGCTGCACGTCCCAGGGAGTGCCCGTGCCAAAGGGCGTGAACTCGTTGTTCCACGGCCGCTGCGTGCCCTGGAAGTAGTAGTCGCGCAGCCACTGGATGCGCGCGGAGAGCCCCTTGGGCTGCTTGATCTGATAGGTGCGGTCGGCCGCTACGCTCATTTTCTTACCCCTGTTGTTTGAGGATTATCGATCCTAAATGCTCGGCCCCGTGCTCGAGGATGCGTTGCATTTGCTGCGCGGCGCGCTGCTCGTCTTGGGCCGCGATCGCCTCGACCAGTTCGCGATGGAAGGCGAATACCTGCTCGACCACCGCGGGCTCGGAGAAGAACAATCCGGTGAGATTGGTGTAGACCTGTTTAAAAGAGTTGATCACCAGCGGGTAGATCATGTTGTCCGAGGCCAGGGCCACCATGTGGTGCAGCTCAAAGTCGAGCTCGGTGATATAAGCGATGTCGGTGCGCTCGGCGGATTGCTCGCGCTTGAGCAAGTCGCGCAGCTCGGCGAGCTGCGCGTCACTACGACAATGCGCTGCCAGGCGCGCGGTCTCAATCTCGAAGAGCATGCGCATTTGCAGCATCGAGGCCAGCAGTCGCGGCTCGAACAACCCCCGGCGGTAGTTGACCAGCGATGTGAGCAGGGCCAGGGAGCCCTGGCGGCGGTAGTCGTTGACCACCGTGCCCACACGCGGCTTCATCGACACCAGGCCCTTGAACTCCAGGTCGACCAGCCCCTCGTGCACCACAGGCCTGCTGACGCCCAGCTGCAACGCCAGCTCGCGCTCCGAGGGCAGGCGTTGGCCGATGGAGAGCTTGCCCGAAAGGATCAGCTCCTCGAAACGCGCGATGAACACGTCCTTGAGACTGTCGGTCTTGATCGGATCGAGCATCGCCTTCATGTTCACCTTTGTGCTTGGCAGGTGGTATTACCAGTTGCCATTGTAGTAGCCCGCTTCAACTTGTCAAGCCCGAATCGCTCGGTACTTTTAAAGTGTCCGGCTCGAAGCCGCGGTGATTATCAATGCGCTCATTAACGGACTCGTTTTAGGCTCCTATGATATTGTTTGCTAGAAAATCGCTAACAAATCGAGGGCGGCATAACGTGGACAACCAAACGTACTTGGACGAATTTAATACTTTAAAAGATTTTCCCGACGCTGCGATTATTGAGGACGCACGCGGCCGCGTGGTGTTCTGGAATTCGGGGGCTGAAAAGCTATATCAAATCCAGCGGGCCGCTGCGCTGGGACGTGCGATCGAGGAGCTGATCCAGATCGCCGACGAATCGTTCTCGCGATCACAGATTTTCGAACAGGTCCAGCGGGAAGGCTCTTGGCAGGGAGAGGCGCGGCTGCGCACCGCGGAGGGCCGCTCGCTGTTCGTCGACTTGTCGGTCTCATCCTGCAAGTTGGACAACGGCGAGGCCGGGTATCTCGAGATCGCGCACGATGGATCCGCAGGCAAGTGTTCACCGGAGGCGCTGCGCGTGGGCGAGGGACTTTGCCGCAACACCCTGGACAACATCATGGAGGGCTGCCAGATCATCGGCTTTGATTGGCGCTACCTCTATCTCAACGATGCGGTCACCATGCACGGACGCCAGACCAAAGATTATTTATTGGGCCACACGATGATGGAGGTCTATCCCGGCATTGAGCAGACCGAGCTGTTCGTCCATCTGCGCCGCTGCATGGAACAACGCACGTCGCACCGAATGGAAAACGAATTCGTCTATTCCGACGGCTCCATCGGCTGGTTCGAACTGAGCATTCAGCCTGTGCCAGAGGGGATCTTCATTCTGTCGATCGACATCACCGAGCGCAAGCGCGCCCAGGAGGCGCTGCGCCAGGGCGAGGCCAAGTATCGATTGCTGGCCGACAACACCGACGACGTGATTTGGACGATGGATCTGAACTTCGAGTTCACCTACGTCAATCCGGCGGTTGAACAGTTAACCGGCCATACTTCCGAGGAGTGGATCGGCACCGGACTGCTGGAACACGCCGATCCAGCGTACTTTTCCCAGATGACCCAGGTTATTGCCAGCCAGCTTTCAAAGGGTTCGAGCAGTTCCGGGATCGTATTTGAGACTGCGATTCTGAAAAAGGACGGAGAGCCGGTTCACGTTGAAATCAGCGGCAAGGTGATTTTCGACGAAAACGGAGATCCCATCGCCTTGCAGGGCAGCACGCGCGACATTACCGAGCGCAGGCTGGCCGTGGAGGCGCTACGCAATAGCGAGGAGAGGCACCGGATCTACATTGAAAACGCGCCGGAGGGGATTTTCATCGTCAACAACGAGGGCGCGTTTATCGACGTCAATCAGGCCGCCTGCCTGATGACCGGCTACTCGCGGGAAGAACTGTTGCAGATGTCGATTCCCCAGCTGGCCCCGCCCGATGTGCCGCCCGAGACCTTCGCCCCGTTTGGCGATTTCATCGAAAAAGGGGAGATGCAAACGGAAGTCATCATACGCAAGAAGGACGGGGCCGATATTTACACCAGTATCAAGGCCGTGGCCCTTTCCGCTGATCTGTTCATGGCCTTCTGCTCCGACATCACCGAGCGCAAGCGGACCGAACAGGAGCGCGAGCAGCTCCAGCAACAGTTGTCCCAGTCGCAGAAGATGGAATCGATCGGACGTCTGGCCGGCGGCGTGGCCCACGATTTCAACAACCTGCTGACCGCGATCCGTGGATTCTCCGATATCGTCTACAGTGCGCTCAACGACGGTGATCCGCTGAAAAAGGATGTAGCCGAAATCCAGAAGGCCGCGGATTCAGCTACCCAGCTCACCGCGCAGCTACTGGCCTTCTCGCGCAAGCAGCTGGTTTCGCCCAAGGTGATGGACCTCAACACGGCGGTGGAGCAATCGGAGCGGATGCTGCGGCGCATCATCGGCGAAGACATTGATTTTGTCTTCATTCACAAGCAGAAACCCAGCAGGGTGCTGATCGATCCAGGGCAGATCGATCAGATCCTGGTCAACCTGGCGGTCAACTCCCGCGATGCCATGCCCCAGGGCGGCAAGCTGACCATCGAGACGATGAACGTCTGCCTCGAAGGCAACAGATGCCAGACCTGCAACGAAGCGATAAGCGGCGATTACGTGCTGCTCGCGGTCAGCGACACGGGCGTGGGCATGGACGCCGACACGCTGAAAAACATCTTCGAGCCGTTCTTCACCACCAAGGCCACGAGCAAGGGGACCGGCCTGGGGCTGTCGACGATCCACGGCATTGTCCATCAGAACCATGGGCACATCAACGTCTACTCCGAGCCGGGCAAGGGGACCGCTTTCAAGGTCTATCTGCCCACGGCCGGCGCCGAGGCCGAGACATATGCCGCGGTTGAAAAGCCGTTTTCAGTGCGCGGCAGCGAAACGATTCTGTTGGCCGAGGACCAGGAGATCGTTCGCAAGCTGGCCCTCAGAGCCCTGCAGTCCCAGGGATATACGGTGATCGAGGCCCAAGACGGAGAACAGGCGCTGCAGCTGTGCAAGGGGCGCGAGCAGACCATCGATCTGCTGCTGACCGACGTGGTGATGCCGCTCAAGGGCGGCAAGCAGCTGCGCGATCTACTGAGCAAGATCAATCCCAAAATGAAGACCCTGTTCATGTCGGGCTATACCGAAAACGCCATCGCCCATCACGGCGTGTTGGAGCGCGGAATCAACTTTATCCAGAAGCCGTTTCGACCCCAGGAGCTGGCGCAAAAAGTGCGGTGGGTTTTGGATAAATCCACGAAGGTCAAGGCCGGCCCCAAGCGCAGAAGCTCGCTCAAGGGAGCGACCGCGCTGCTGATCGACGACGAGGAGAGCATCCGTATAACTGTCGCGGCGTTTCTCGAAATGGCCGGATGTACTACCCTCGCCGCCCAGAACGCCCAGGACGGCATGAAAAAGCTCGAGGAGCATCAAGAGCAGATCGACTTTGTGCTGCTCGACGAAACCCTTCCCGATCGGCTCGGACATACGCTGCTGCCGCGGATCCGCGAGTTAAAGCAGGACCTTCCGCTGCTGCTCACCAGCGGCTACGAACCTAGCGAGATCGAGCAGTCCCTGAGCGGATACGACTACGTCGACTTTCTGCAAAAGCCCTTCAAGCGCAAAGAGATGATCCACGCCATTGAGCAACTCTTGGGAATCACCGAGCAATAACAAAAAGTAATCTTTCTTCCAAAAAGTGGGACGGGTTTTGGATAAATCCGGATCGCTGCCACTGCTAGCCTGTCCAGTAACCTACTGATCATAAAAGTAAAAAGCTGATAGGTCGTGTCTTGGCACGCTTACTGTAAGCATTATCTTATATGAGAGGCTGATAAACAGCCCGATCAGTGAAAACAAGAGGCCCACGGACATAGAGCATGTTCCGTGACAAAGGCAAACCCATTGCGAGGTGGGGGCGCAAAGCAAGAGGTCTCCCACGGGAGACGGCTCAGCTGCCGCAAGAACGGGGTGCTCAGACACTCGTTCCCAAATGCTCTGACGGAGGGAACAACAATGAAACACAACATTTACCTGACGATGATTCCGGTAGTCGTTGTGGCGCTGTTCGCGTTCGTCGGTTGCCAAAGCGCGGACGACGGCGCTCTGGACGATCAGGCCGAGGAGTTCAGCGTCCATTACTGGGGCAATCCGGGCTTTGCCGACCTGCTCGAACAGCCCGACGCCGCGTTCAGCGACTGCAACTGCTTTGTCGGCAAGCGCATGTGTGAGTGCGTTGACGATGAAGGCGACCACTGGATGGCCGAGCTTGACGACGAGGGAGAGAACCTGCCTGGCCGCAATCCGGCCGAGATCCCGGACTACGGCGAGAATATCCCGGGCATCGACCCCGAGCAGAACCCCGACGCGGCCGTGGGCCCTGAGATGGACACTGTTCAAGAAGAGAACCTGCCCGGAATCAACCCGGCCGACATCCCGGACTACGGCGAAAACTCGATGGGCGTAGATCCCGAACAGAACCCGGGCGACTTCAGCATTGGTATCGCCGAGTTCGATCCAGAGCAGAATCCTGATAACGACGACAACGCGATCAGCGGCCACCAGAGCGATCAGTCCGAGCAGGACTTCTCGCTCTATGGCGAGCCCAACCCGCTGAGCTGCCTGTGCAGCCAGGTCAACTCCTCATGCATCTGTTTCGTAAACCCCTTTCAGAGCACAGAGTAGGGTTTAGGTAGAATCACCTTAGAGCGCGCGCGGGCGGGGTCTTCCCCGCCCGCGCAACTATTTTACCCGCCATGGGCCTCCTCCATTATCTTTCTAGCTTCTCATTCTTCTCAGGGATTTGTTACAGATAGTAACGAGCATTTCATTTCGTATGTTCACCGCAATGCTTATTGTTTGTCGTCAAATGCCCGAAAAACACATAACCAAATGAGATCACTTGATAAAACTATATTTCTTACTGTTGGCACGGATAGTGTAATAACCATGACACGTACAGTTGGTCCGAAATGGGCGTGATCACTGAAAATCGGTTAAGGTTTGCGGATGTCCTCAAAGGGACAAGTTCCGTGACAAGGGCAAACCCGCCGCGAGGCGGGGGCGCAAAGCCGGAGGTCTCCATGGTGGAGATGGCTCGGCTGCCGCAGGAACGGTCCGGATCGCTCTCCAGACCGTTCCCTCAAAGCTCTGATGGAGGGAACAGTAATGAAAACGAAAGCTTACTTCACAATGATCCCGGTGCTGGTAATGGCTCTGTTTGTGTTCGTCGGCTGTGAAGTCACTGACGACGACGCCACCGCGCAACAGGACGAAGAATTCAGCGTCAACTACTGGGGCGACCCGGGCTTTGCCGACCTGCTCGAGAGTCCCGACGCCGCGTTCAGCGACTGCAACTGCTTCGTTGGCAAGCGCATGTGTGAATGCGTCGACGATGAAGGTAACCATTGGATCGCCGAGCTCGATGGCGAGGAAGAGAACCTGCCTGGCCGCAATCCGGCCGAGATCCCGGACTACGGCGAGAACACCCCGGGTATCGACCCCGAGCAGAATCCCGGCGTGGACATGAGCTGTCAGATGGACACCGAAGAGAACCTGCCTGGCCGCAATCCGGCCGAGGTCCCTGACTACGGCGAGAACACCCCGGGCATCGACCCCGAGCAGAACCCCGACGCGGCCGTGGGCCCTGAGATGGACACCGCGGACCCGAACCTGCCCGGCCGCAATCCGGCCGAGGTTCCTGACTACGGCGAGAACACCCCGGGTGTAGATCCTGAGCAGAACCCGGACTGGGCCATGGGCCCTGAGATGGACACCGCAGACCCGAATCTGCCCGGCCGCAATCCGGCCGAGGTCCCTGACTACGGCGAGAACACCCCGGGCATCGACCCCGAGCAGAACCCCGACTCGGCCGTGGGCCCTGAGATGGACACCGCAGACCCGAACCTGCCCGGCCGCAACCCGGCCGAGGTTCCTGACTACGGCGAGAATACCCCGGGTGCGGATCCTGAGCAGAACCCGGGCGTTGACGGCTTCAGCGACCACGACGAACTCGGCGCGATGCACTGCCTGTGCGACACCGCCAACTTCGAGTGCGCCTGCTTCGTCAACCCCTTTCAGGAGATGACCTGGTAAGATTTCAGATAGGCTAGCTGCGCCTAGATGCGGGTAGGTTGACGGAGGACCTGCCCGCATCGCTTTATTTTATGCAGGTGGGGTAAAGATCGAGGCACCTTTGAGGCGGAAGCCGCGTTGCGCTGATTATCCCTTGGCGCGGCGGGCGTCGAGCAGCTCCTGGAAATAGCTTTCAGAGCGGTCGATCATCACCGTATCCGAGAAGCACTGCGCCACGCGTTCGCGTCCCACGCGGCCCATCTGCGCGCGTAGTTCGGGCTTTTCCAGCAGCTGGATTACCTTTGCGGCGCAGGCCTGGTGGTCGCCGCGAGGGAACATCAGTCCGACCTCGGGAGTCACCAGCTCGGAGTTGCCCCCGGCGTCGGAACTGACCACCGGCACGTGCATGGCCAGCGATTCGCGCAGCACGCCGGCCAATCCCTCGCCGCGCACCGCGCAGTTGACCGTCAAATCGCAGGCCGCAAACACCGCGGGCATGTCGTCGCGGAACTCGCTGAACACGATGCGCTCGGCCACGCCCAGCTCGCTCGCCAATCCCTGGAGCCGTTCGAGATAGGGCGTGCGGTTGCCCACGCCCAAGAAGCGCACTCCGGGCATGCGCTTGGCAACCTCGGCCGCCATGCGCACGAATACCTCCCAGCCCTTCCATTCAAAGTAAGTGGCGACCTTGGCGATCAGCGGCGCGTCGGGCTCGATTCCCAGTTCGCTTCGCACGCGCAGTCGTTCGCTCTGGTCGGCAAAGGGCTTGAAGCGCTCGACGTCCGTGCCGCTGTAGATCACCCGCACCCGCTCCGGCTCCACGTTGCAGTCGATCAGCACGCGCTTGATCTGATCGCTGACCGCGATGAACCCGTCGATCTTGTAGTGCTTCCACTTGAGTCGCGAGAAGAAGTTGCGGCCGATGGGAAAGCTCACCCGGCGGCTGACCACCAGCACCGGAACCTTGGCCCAGGCCGCGGCCGGGCTGGCCAAAGAGAACGGGTTGGGCTTGTGTGGATTGACCACCTCGATCCGGCGCTCAAGCATCAGCTTGTGCAGCTTGAACACCGCGGGCAGGTCGTACTCCTTCTTCATGCGGATCTCGAACACGTCCAGACCGGCGCGGGCCGCGCGCTGCGCGAGCTGCGATCCGGGCGGGCAGGCGATGGTCACGTCGTGGCCGCGCTGGACCAGACCGAGGCTGAGCAGCAGCACCTGGTATTGGCCGCCGCTCCAACCGTGGCTTGAGTTGACTTGCAACACTCTCATCGTTGGGCGATCCTCTGCGCCAACTCGCGAAACGCCCGTCCGCGGTGGCTGATGCGGTCTTTTTGTTCGGCGTCGAGCTGCGCAAAAGTCAGGCCCAGCTCGGGCACCTCAAATAGCGGGTCGTAGCCAAAGCCCCCTGCGCCGCGCGGCTGCTCGACGATCACTCCCCGGCACTCGCCGCGGGCCGTGAGCTCGCGGCCGTGGGGCTCGACCAGCGCTGCCACGCAGACAAAGCGCGCCCCGCGCTGCGCGCGCGGCAGGCCCGCAAGCTTTTGCAGCAGCAGCGCGTTGTTGGCCGCGTCGTCGGCATATTCTCCGGCGAAACGCGCGCTGTACACTCCCGGCGCACCGTCCAGCGCGTCGACCTCCAGGCCCGAGTCATCGGCAATGGCGGCCAGGCCGCACAGCTCGACCACGCGCCCGGCCTTTTGCAGCGCGTTGTGCTCAAAGGTCTCGCCGGTCTCGGGCAGCTCCTCGTGCACCCCGACCTGGTCCAGACACACGACCTGGATCCCCAAGGGGGCGAGGATTCGATTAAGCTCGACAGCCTTGCCGCGGTTGCGGCTGGCCAGCACTACTTTGCCCAGGTCCGTGCTGATCCGCGTCACAGGAAGCTCATGCCGCAGCCGCGATAGGTTAACGCGTCGCCGCTGACGCGGCCGTCCTGGACCAGCAGCGTCTCGTTGAAATGCTCCATCAGCTCGCCGGCCTTGGCATGGCGAAACAGCACCGGATCGCCCGGTGCGAGCCTGACTCCCTGCGGCACCTCCAGCGGCGTCTGCACCTCGCCCGCGCCCTCCATCGAGAGCAGCCTAAGCCCCGCGGGCAGAAACGGCCGCGGCAGTCGGTCGGGGCCCGCCGCTCCGCTGGCCGCATACCCGCCGCCCTGGCAGGTGACCAGCCCCGGGTCCGAGGCGCGCACCACCTGCAGCGCGAAGAACGCCGCGGGCGTCAATTTCAGGTCGTGGTATTCGGAGAACAGTTGCGGGCAAAAGAAGCCCGAGCCGATCGTGACCTCGGTCACCGCCGGGTCGGAGCTGGTGAACTCGACGCTGCCCGTGCCCCCGCCGTTGACCAGCGTCGGTTCCAGGCCCGCGTCGCGCAGTAGTTCCAGCGCGCGTCCGCGGCGCTTGAGCACGTCGGGCATTGAGAGCCGTTTGATCGCGCGCTTGACCGGATTGAGCCAGCGTTGCTCGCGCGCCGCATCGTTGAGCCCGGCGATCTGCGCCTCGTAGGCCATCAGCCCCTCGACCCGTACTCCCTTGAGCCGCGCGGCGTGTTGCGCCAGGGCGGCCACCTCATCGGCGTGACGCAGCGGGCTGCGTCGCACTCCCAGGTGAACGCGTCCGCCGACCAAGCGCAAACTGGCGTCCAGGTCGAGCACTGCGCGCAGCTCCACGTTGTGTTTGCGTCCGGCAGCGGCCAGCGCCTCGAGCTGCGCCGGGGCGTCGGCCATCAGCCTGATCGTCTTGCCCTGGGCCGTAAGCTCGGCCGCGATTTGCAGGTCCGAGGGCTGTAGCGTTGGGTAGGCCACGAGGAAGTCGTCCAGCCCGCGTAGCGCCAGGAACTGCGACTCCTCCACGGTGTAGGTCATAAATCCGGCGAGCAGATCAACGTAGCGCTGGGCCAGGGCCTGGATCAGCTCGGGCACGCGCAGGCTTTTAGTGGCCAGGCGCAGTCGTTTGCCGTTGCGCCGCAGCGGCTCGACCAATCGCTCGGCGTTTTGCCAAAAAGCGTTGAGGTCGACCAGGGCGCAGGGCAGCCGGCGTCCCGCGAGCAATTCCTTGAGCGCGTCGTAGCCGTTTTCGGCGATGGTCATCGCGCCTCCGCACAGTACCTTGAGAACGGTGGGCATTTTGTAACATACTTGCCCTGTCGGATAACAGGGGAGGTTCAATGCGCCGATACATCACAGTGATTACAATCATGCTCAGCGTAGCGCTCGTTTCTTCCGCGGCCTGGCCGCACTGCCTGGAGGGCGTCGACGACGATGCGCTTGAGGACATGACGCCCGAACAGATCTCGCAACTGTGCTCCGAGGGCTTGCTGCTGATCGGCGACGTCAAGGGGGCCAACTCGGAGAACTTCGTGCAGAGCCTGCTGATCTTCCAGCAGTCGCGCGACGAGGTCTACCAGCTGTTGTGCGCCACCGAGCGCCAGATCGAGTATCTGCCGCGGCTGATCTCGGCCACGGTGGTGGAGCGCGACCACGACTCGGACACCATCGAGTTCTACGTCGGCGCGTCGATCTTCAAGTTCCGCTACCGCGTGGACCACGAGTACGATCGCGATGATTACGTGCTCAAGTGGGATCTCGACGACGACTACGACAACGAGGTGCGAAAGGTCTCTGGCAGCTACAAGCTCTATGAGCTGCCCGGCGACCGGACCTTCGCCCGCTACGCCACGGTGTTCAGCATCAGCGGCGCGATCCCGCAGTCGATCCAGAACGCCCTGGCCAAGGGCGACATGCCCGAGGCGCTGGCCTCGCTCAAAAAGTGGGTCGACTCCGGCGGCGTCTGGCGTAGGCCGAAGAATTGAGGAATGGCCTCGGCCTGAAATTCTCCATTCCATTTTCGCTGATATTGCTGCTGTGCTTGGCCCTGGTTGCCGGGTGCGCTGATAGTTCCGGCAACGAGTCGGACCAGGACCTGCTCGACGACGACGACGACCAGGGCGAGGGCGGCTTACCCGGAGTCAGGCTCTTCCTGGATTGCTCGGCCGACGCCCGCTTTTTCGACGCGCCGTATCCCATCGAGTTCATGCGTCGCGACGACGGCACGTTGCGCTTCGTGCGCCTGGACAATCCGCGGCGCAACGCCTTGATGACCCACTACATCGAACAGGCCGACGCCAAGACCAAGGGCTTCTCGCGCGTGGCCGCGATCTACATGCGCTTTGACGGCGAGATCAACGCCGCGGCCCTGCCGCAAACCTGGGCCGAGTCGATCACGGACGGGGCGCGTGCGTTCGTGATCAACGTTGACCCTGATTCGTCGAACCTCGGAGCGCGTGTGCCGTTGCGCTATTCGTTCCGGCACGAGGCCACGACCTACACTCCATCGGACTTGCTGGCGATGATGCCGCCCGCCGGACTGACCCTCGACGCCGATACGCTCTACGCCGCAGTGGTGCTGCGCAGCCTGGGCGACGCTTTGGGCCAACCCCTGGGCTCGCCGCCCGAGCTCGAGGCGCTCAAACTAGGCCAGGCGCCATCGGGCTTTCACGGTCCGGCCGCTGCCGCGGCTTTCGCCCACCTCTGGCCCGTGATCGAGGGGCAGGGGATTGATTCGGATCAGGTCGCGGCAGCCACGGTCTTTCGCACCGGCGACGTGCTGCCCGAGATGCTTGCCCTGCGCCAAGCCGTATCCGAGTTGCCCGACCCGGACTATTACGGCCTGCGGCTGCTGCGCGAGTTTGACGACTACTACGTGCTCGAGGGCCAAACCGTGCTGCCGATCTGGCAGAACGGCAACCGCAACTATTTCCTTGGCGGCGGCGAGATTGTCTTCGTCAACGGCGAGCCGATCAAGCAGTGGGACGAGCAGGTGCGCTTCTGCCTGACCGTGCCCAAATCGCCGATGCCCGAAGCGGGATTCCCGCTGCTGTTCTACGTCAACGGCGCGGGCGGCCGATACACCCAGGTGGTGGACCGCGGCACGAGCGCGGAGCGGCAACAGGGGATCGAGGGGCGCGGACCCGCGCTGTATCTGGCGCGACGCGGAATCGCCTGCCTGTCGATCGAGGCGGCCACGGTCGGCCCGCGCGGCGTGCTGGGCGACTTCTCCGATCTGTACTTCTTCAACTTCCTCAACCTGGTGGCCTACCGCGACAACGCACGCCAGGCTGCGTCCGAGTACTGCATGCTGCCCAAGCTGGCGCGAGGCCTCGAGGTCCCGGCGGCGCTGTGTCCGGACTCGCCCACAGGCGGCGGGCCGCTGCGCTTTGACCAGGAGAGCTTCTTTTTATTCGGCCACTCCACGGGCGCATCGATCGGCGAGCTGGCTTTGGCTGTGGAACCCTCGTACCGCTCCGGCGTGTTCTCCGGCGCGGGCGCGACCTGGGTGCAGAACCTGACGCTCAAGGAACACCCGATTCCGTTTCGGCTTCTCGTGGCGCTGCTCACCGGCATGCCGCTAAATGAGTTCGACGATTTCCACCCGGTGGCCACGTTGTTCCAGACGATGTGCGAGCCGGCCGAGGCCGCGCTGTTCGCGCAGCACTGGATACGCGATCCGCTGCCCGGGAACGAACCCAAAGATGTGCTGCTGATCGGCGGCTACATCGACGGTTATTTCTTGCCGCCGATGATCAGCGCGCTGACCCTTGCTGCGGGATTCGACGTGGCCCAGCCGCTGTGCGACCTCGACGTGCTTGGGGCTATCGAGCTTTCGGGGCGCGAGGTGCTGCCAACGCCGGTGAGCGGCAACATCGCGGTCAACGGCGCTGAGTTCACCGGCGTATTGGTGCAGTACCCGCAGCCGCCGGGCATCGACGGCCACTACGTGCCCTTCGAGCTGAATCGTCCCAAGCACCAATACTCGTGCTTCCTGCGTGCGGCCGTGGACACCGGACGGGCGGTGCTGGTCGAGGCCAACGACGATCCGTTCGCAGCCTGCGGCTATCCGGGCGAGGCCGCGCCCTGAGCGCTGACCGGCATTTCCGGGCCTGGGCCGCACTGATTGTACTGCTGAGTCTGGGGCTGAACCTGGCGGGCAACGGCGTGGGCCTGGAGTTCAAGACGCTGCTGCTGCCCCAGCCGATCGACCTGGACTACTGCCTGCACAACGGGCCGCCCGACGACATCTACGGCAGGCTGGTCTATGCGCTTTACGGCGGGCCAGTGCGGGCCGCGTCGTGGGTCGCCCAATTGCTGGGCAACGGGCCGCCTTCCGCCATGGGACTGCAACGCGCAGGCCGCTGCCTCAGCGCGCTGCTCGGTGCGCTGTGCACGCTGTGCATCTTACTCATCGGCCGCATGACCCTGGATAGCCGCAGCGCACTGTTGGCCGGAACCTTATGCGCTTGCGCGCCGGGCATGGTCTTTATGTTCCACGGAGTGTCGGTCAACGCGGCAATGACCGCGCTGATGCTCGCTTGCTGCGCCGCGCTGGTTCGGCTGGCCACAACGCAGCGAGAGCGCTGGGCGCACTGGCTGCTGATCGGCGCGTTGTTCGGCCTGGCCGTGGCGCTCAAGGAGTCGGCCTACACGCTGCTTCCCGCCGGGCTGGCCGGGGTACTGAGCTATCGACTAGTCGCGCGTCGCGTCGATCAACGAAGCCTGGCGCGCTTTGCAGTGCGTTCGCTGGCCGCCGGGGCGTTGGCCGTATCGGTCTACGTCGGCGCCAACCTGGCCAGCGGCTCGGGCGACGAGTTCGAGCGTCATCTGCGCTACTACGTGCCCTCAGCACAGGTGACGCAGCAGCGCGAGGCGCAGCAGGCCCCGCAGTTGCACTCTCAGCGACAGCCGAGCTACTTCCCGCAGTTGATCTCCGAGAACCTGGGCCACGTCGCGCCTCTGGGACTGGCGCTGCTGATCGCCGGTTTGGTTTTGCTGCTGCGCAGCCCGTCGTTTGCGCGGGCGCGGCCGTTGGGATGGCTGCTGCTGTGCCTGCTGCTAGTGCAGTTCGCAGCCTATT
Organism: Candidatus Alcyoniella australis; assembly: GCA_030765605.1. NCBI lineage: Bacteria > Candidatus Lernaellota > Candidatus Lernaellaia > Candidatus Lernaellales > Candidatus Alcyoniellaceae > Candidatus Alcyoniella > Candidatus Alcyoniella australis. The sequence continues at coordinate 501 of JAVCCG010000094.1, read as the reverse complement.
TGCTGTGGACTCCGCCCTCGGTCAGCCTCTTTCGCCAGAACCTCAAGGGCTACGACGTGCTCTACCTCTCGGCCCTGGCCACGCTGCCCCTGGCCGCGGTGATCGTGCGCCTGGCGCGGGCGCGCCGTCCGCGGCTACGACGGCCCGGACTGGTGCTGGCCGTGCTGCTCGCGTTCTGGGGAGTGCTCGGCGGCGTTGCAGTGGACGCGGCGCTGCTGCACCCCAGCGCGGAGCAGCCGCTACGCAGCCTGATCAACATCAAGGGCGACTACACTCTGGCGCGCGCCGGGGACTACGATTTGAACCTGCCGCACTGGATCTTCGAGCGCGTGACAATTGTCGACCAGGACGCGCGCTACGTGCTGGCCTATGACCGCGACGTCGAGCGCGAGCGGCTGCTGCAAGCGGGCTACGGCGTGATCGATGATTTCGACTACCCGGCCTGGGTCTATCTGGCGCTGCCGGACTTTCGGCTGCAGACCGACCTGACGCTGCTCGGGC
>JAVCCG010000093.1 GCA_030765605.1 Candidatus Alcyoniella australis | reverse complement strand
GCGCCCTGAACAATCTAACGCCGGTCGAATTCGCAGCGGCGCAGGGCAAGAAAGGAATGGAAAACGCTAGCCCGAAAAGGGCGGTTGGACTAACTTAGAAACCGGACCAGCGATTGGGGGCAGGTCAGCGAAGCATACGAAACGGTTGAAGAAAGGGCCCTGGGCACACGGGCACGATACTTATTCACAGACCTTGATCCAACAAGCAATAATTAAGTATCGTGTCCCTGGAATTCATGTCCCCGGAATTCATTGTGTCCCCGGAATTCATTATCATGTATAAGTTCAAAATATCTATTAAAAGGCGTCTTGCCACCTATACTAAATTCTCCGAGGATAGACGTTATATTTGGTGGCCAGCAATATACCCGTTCAAATGCGTGTCTACAGAGCACGCTAATGCAAACTGTCGGGGCTCTTAATTCTCGCTGTTATAGGTGTTCTTAATATTCCCCAGCAAATCATTCCACCGAAACCTTTATAGGGATTGCCACTCCAATTTGCTGAGCAACCGCAATATAGATATCCGCAGCCTGTTCAGGGGTAACTATCGATATAATTAACGAATACCTGCACCTTTTGTCCCAGCGATTCAAATGATGTCGCTCTCTCCACCACCCAACATTTGGATAAATTGCAACCATTCTGGAATCAGCAAGATCTGCCGCCGTTCCTTTCCAAATATCGGAATGGATTGATCCAACATTTCTTGCGTCACCAATGACCCATTTATCTGTTGGGCCTGTAGTACCTGGGTGTCCTCCATCTTCATCCCACGCCTGTTTATTTATCCTTTTTATAAAGGCATCTTCTAGCTCTCCGGGGCTATTAACTGCAAACCGAAGTGAATGTGACGGATATCTATATCGGTCATCCCAACCAACTTCCCCTGGACCCGGCTCAATAAAATAAGAAAGAGTAACCCGCATTTGCACCTGAGTTCCTCCAAGATTCTCAAGGATGTCAGTTGGCCAAGGAAGGCGATAAAGATGCATATCACGCGTTATATATCCACCGGACTCGCTTTTATCAAATGGTTGTAACTCTGCTTGAGCAATCAATGTCAAAGAATTAGACGCGCAGTAAAGGGCTCTTTCAAGATCAGGCACGCCATAGCCACATATTCTTAATAACTTTGCATAGTCTTTCTTTCGGTTGGAATAATTGTTTGGAAGAAATTGACTTTTCATGGTTGCGGTCCATTCAGCAGTATGCACGATCAATGCTCTAATCGTTTCAGGCCAAGCTTCCGGATATTCGGTTTGTATTTTAGCACACATCCAAGCTGCGAGCGCTGCAGAGGCGCTCGTCGCATTAAATCTGCTGAACTGGACTATGTGAGGCTTGTAAGAGGTCGACAATAATTGAAGGTCATCATGAGCGTATATTGAATTGTTCGGTCCTCGAGCCACGTTACCACCCTCAAAAACAACATCCGGTTTAATCGGCCATTTTCGAGTTGGCCAAGAGGTTGACGTTGTGCTGTAGGGAGAAAGCCCGCCATTGGGTGCGATTGGAGCATAGTCGCCCATCATCGGATCATTGATCCGGTCTTTTTCAGTAAATGAGCCAACCGTTAATGCGTTCCATGCTTGGCCGGGATCATGGACTTCATTTGTGAGATTGTCTTCTGGGTAGTTTCGCCAGTTGTCGGGATTATCAACATTCCCAGCACTAATGATGATAAAACGATATGTGTCATCTTCATATCCAGATGTAAGTTTATCGATTATAGCAGACCAAGACGATGGGCGCCCGCGATCTCGATCATCTGTCGACGTAACAGCCATACAGAAAATTCTCTTACGTTGAGGGGCCTGGATTTCTGCACGGCTAATACCTTGTGAGGTAATATCGCCCCAAAGTTTTTTTGGATTTTGATCAGGAGGAGGAGGCAATATTTTCGATGACTCTAAACAATGATCAACAATCAAAGGACCGTTCGAGTTTAAGACGGAAAGAAGATCGCCATAGGAAATAATTCCAGCCATTAGAGTGCCATGGCCACGATCATCGCTAATATCCCAGGTCGGATTTGCAGAATGAAGGTCGGCATTATCCAATACCGGGTTGATCAGCAAGTGGCCGTTGTTCACGCCTGTATCGAGAATGCATACGCAATTTTCCGCATTTTGTCGGAAACGAGTTCGGCTTAAAAGATCTTGAACAAGCTGCACTTGATCTTGGTTTTGAAGATCGATAATAGCCGATGCTACTTCTTTGGCCGCACGGAACTCAGCTAAATCATCCGAAAGTTCTACAATCTGTTCCAATTGATGTCGGTTGGCTAGAATTAGTTTTACCGTTCTTTCAGGGAATTTAAGTGTTCCCTTTGTCTGTTCTATCTGAAGATTGCTTAGCAAGATATGAAAACGGGTTACAATTTTTTCAGAATCACTACTGATCCATGCTTCCGTCCATTCTCGAATATCGCCAGGGATCATGCCACGTTCATCAGAACGCCAGAAAGACTCGAGAACGGCATGACGAATGTCTGAGATACTCTCAATTAGCTTTGCGTTTTTCGGCTTACCACTTTTTGTGTCCTCTTTGGCATAAGCTATAATTTTTCTTAAAAAATATCCGCGTTTGTTGTAAGGTACATAGACTGTAGCAAGTGTACGCTTATCGGTCCCTGTCCCCTCCTTTCTAACATTAAGAAGCCGTATGCCAGAGCCAATACGCTCAAGGCTTCGTACCACAAGATCAAATCCGGGTGAGCTTTCAAATTCAATGTAGGCGCCATCCCTGTCGGCATGAGAAACTGCTTGACGGTTATCCGCTTCTTTCCACGCTTGCAGAAGTTGTTGCTGCAAGTGCCTGCTATGGCGGGATCTATCCCTCGACGGCAATCGAGGAGGGGAGCCTCCACTTATGGGATTGGTGAATCCTTGTGAGCTTGATGGACCTGCAAGAAAGATATGCCGATATTGTTCACCTGCCATTTTAAACTAAGCCTTCTGACCTCTGCGAATACTTATCCGCTCTTTAATCATGACCAATAAAAAGGATGCGCTCACTTTGGTTTTATCGGAAAGAATCGCCTGCTTTATTGCATCCCGACATGCCATATCGATTTCTGCTTGGCTCAGACCTTCGCTTTCGTGTAAAACTGCCTTCCATCTGAACCTCGTGGCGATAAACGATCCCAAAACATTTGCTATTAATTTCCTGCGGTCTTCCAGGTTAGGAATTTCGTAGTACAATACGTCATCAAATCGTCTAAAAAGCGCTTTGTCCAACAATCTCGGGCTATTCGTAGCCGCAACAATTAGACTGTCTGAAGTGTCCCGCTCGATAAACTGTAAAAACGCATTCAAAACCCGGCGCATTTCGCCAACGTCGTTGTCCATTGATCGTTCGCCACCAATTGCGTCGAATTCATCAAAAAAGTATACCCCCGATTCTCTCTGCATTAGATCGAAAATCTGTCTTAGCTTGGCGCTGGTCTCGCCCATAAACTTAGTAACAAGACGATCAACCTGAATCGTGTACAGTTGCATACGAAGTTCGTGAGCCAATACCAGGGCGGACATTGTCTTTCCGGTGCCCGGAGGGCCTACAAACAAAATTTTCCTTCGATGCGATAGTCCGTGTGCCTTTAATTTCTGTTGTTGTCTATGTTCGTGTATAATGCGCTCAATCCTTGCTTCAAGAATGTTGGGAATTACAAGAGCGGCCTTGGTGATATCGGACGACTCGGAGTACACTAATCCCTGCAAATCATCAGGAAACTTCAAAATGTTGGGTCTTGTTTCCTTACGGGCCTTATCAATAATTATACGAATATCATGCGCAAGGGCTCCATGACCATTTTGTGCCTCGTGCGCAGCGACTTGAAGCGCAATGGTATGGAACCGTTCCGCATCGGTGCTAAAATGTGAACGGATGAGTGATTTTATCTGTTCCGATGTAGCCATGGCATGACCCCGCGACATCCTATTGTTGTAGTCGGCCTTTTCTACTACAGCCCTCAGATATTATGGCAGATATCCTACGGTGGTGGCTACATAATAATTTACACTAATGCGAGTTTTATTCACGATGGTGATATAATTATATTTGACACACCCTCCTCTTCCTGGTAAAATATAGTGGTGCTCATTGAAAACTAAATCTCGGACGTCGATTGGAAAATTACGCCTGAAGTCGTGTAGTTGACATAATGTTTTGCCGATTTTTCCATGCGATTATTTCGCATTAGAATCATCTAGTTACAGACCTGCGGAAACTCAACCTATGCGATCAACTAAGCCCTATCGTACTTAGGCGGAATTACAGGGAAATCGCGGATTTTTTCGAAAGATTATCGCATGCGTGCGGTTTCAAGATTACCCTGATTAATCAAGACCTTGCGCGGCAGGGAAAAGCAGTATATGAACATCGCATGGAGCCAAATCGCGATTACCCTGCAATTCCAACGACTATACGCGCTTCGTAACCTATACGAAATCTGTGATTTGAAATCCCAATTCGTATGCAACACCTCAAGCAAAGTATCATGGAATAGCTTGCAAGTACTTGATTAGCAGCAATAATCATCGATTTTTAGGCAAATCTCAGACGTAAAGTAATTTCTTACTAAAGCGCCCTAACCGGCTTGAAAAAGCACATGATTTACGATCAGTGGCGTCTAGGAGCAGCAGCCCGCGTCGTCGTCTTCCTCGGCGTCTTGCGCATCGTCGTCGTCGTCGTCCTGATCGGGCGTCGGTTCGGATACGCTGTAGCTCAGATCGAGGATCTCGGAGCGGTCGTCGCAGCGGTCTACGGCGCGGAAGTGCACGCTGTGTTCGCCCACGCTCAGGTCCTCGGGCTCGTAGATGATCGGGCCGTACTCGTTGGACGAGCAACCGGCGTCGGAGGGCAGGCGCAGGTAGCGCTCAAAGCCCTGGCCTTCGCCCAGGTCGATCTGGATGTCGCCGCCGGCCAGGTTGCACTGGGCGTCTTGGAACTCGACCTCGATCCGCAGTGCGTCGCCAACGTTGATCTGGGGCTGCTCCAGCTGCGTCTCGCCAACGTAGTAGCGCACCGGTCCAAGCTCGGGTGCGGTGTTCTGCGAACAGGGAACCCCTCCGGCGTACTCGCCCTTAAACACGTAGCGCTCGATCTCGCACTGGCCCCAGCGAATGCGGAAAAACCCGCCCTCGCCCCAGGCCGCGCCCCAGGAATTTTTGCAAATCCAGTACTGTTCGTCCTCATCGTAGCCGACCATCAGCACGCCGTGGGCTCCGGTCTGTTCGCCCGTGGTGTGCTCGTAGATCCCGTCGGTGTAGGCGCCGAAATCCTCGTAGGTCAACATCCCCACCAGCAGCGGCCCCTCGTTTAGCGCTAGCATGATGCTCTGGGAATTGCCCGAGACCCAGCTGTAGTCGATGATCGCCTCGGCTCGCTGCTCCCAGTCCGAACAATGGTCTGAGCACGGCTGGTCCTCGCCGTCATCGCCTGCCTCGTAGGGGAAGCATTGCTCGTCGGGCGTGCCGTATTCCACCATGTAATCCAGCACCGTGTCCGCAGTGGTCCCGCCGTCGCATTGTCCGCCCGAGCAGAAAAACAGGTGCGCCTCGGACATATCGGGCTCGAGGTCCGGGTCGTCGTAGTAGATCTCCATCAGCGACTCGAGCAGCGAGCAGCCGGCGAACGCGCCGCACGCGCCGCAGCGACCCTGGTTCTTGGCGCCGGTGGTGAAATTCAGCGGATTGGCGCGCCAGTCCAGCTGATCGGGCAGCGTGTTCTTGGCATCGCCGCGCCAGATGGGCACTTGCGCCAGGGACCAATCGTCGAGCAACAGGCCTCCGGCAATGCGGCGGTACTGCTCGGGGCTCAGCTCGGTGATCGGGTTGGGCCCGGCCTGCCACTGCAGGCCGCGCTGCTCGATCGACTGCTGAAGCTCGGCGATAAACTGCGCGTCAAGGGCCCACGCGCCGGCCGCGCCCAGCAGCAGCGTCGCAATTATCAAAAGGCTACAGGCCGCGTGCCTCATCGAAATCTCCGTTCACAACAGCGCGTCAGCCGCAGGAGCCACCGCTGTCGCCGTCGTCGTCATCGTCCGCCGAGTCGTCGTCGCCGCCACGGTCCGGCGGCTGCTCGGTCACAGTGAAATGCAGCACGAGGGTCGAGCTCTGGTCGTCGCAACGGTCCTCGGCCCGCACATTGATCGTGTGTTCGCCCAGGCTCAGCTCCTCGGGCGAAAAGACGATCGGCCCGTACTCGTCGGAGCTGCACCCGGCGTCCTTGGGCAGCCGGTCGAGCCGCTCGTACCCCTCGCCCTGGTCGACCATAATGTCGCCGCCGGCCAGGTTGCACTCGAGGTCGGCGAAGTCGATCCGCACCTTGAAGTCCTCGTTTTGGCCCACCAGCGGGGCATCGCCGAGCTCTTGATCGCCCACGTAGTAGCGTGCCGGTCCCAGCTCGGGCTTGGTGTTCAGCGAACAGGGCACGCCGCCGTTGTACTCGGCAATGTACAGCCAGTTCTCGATCTCGGCCTGGCCCCAGCGGATACGGAAAAATCCCTCCTCGCCCCAGCCCGGGGTCCAGGAGTTCTTGCAGATCCAGTACTGCTCCTCGGCGTTGTAGCCGACCATCTGCACCGCGTGGGCACCGATCGACGGCCCGAGTACGTGCTCGTAAACCCCGCCGCCGTAGAGCTCGAAGTCGAGGTAGATGATCATCCCGGCGAACAGCGGCGCCTCGTTAAGCGCCTGCATGATGCTCGTCGGGTCCGTGGGCACGCGCTTGTAATCGATGATCGCCTGGGCGCGCTCCTGCCAGTCGGGGCACGACGCGGAGCAGCTCTGGTCTTGGGCGTTGGAGCCCGCGGTATAGGGCATGCAGGCCTCGTCGGGCACGCCATAGTAGCGGGCGTAGCGCAGCATCATCTCGGATGTCGAGCCGCGATTGCACTGGCCGCCGCCGCAGAAAAACACGTGCGCCTCGCTCAGATCGGGGTTGAGGTTGGGATCTTCGTAATAGATCTCGATTAACGATTCGAGCACCGAGCTCATGGCGAATCCGGCGCAGGCGCCGCAGTAGCCCTGATTTTTGGGCACGGTGGTGAAGTCGCCGGGATTGTAGCGCCAGTCGAAAATCGCCGGCAGCTCGTCCTTGGTCCCGCTGTTCCAGATCGGCGTCTGCTCAAAGGCCCACGAGTCCAGCTCGAGCCCCGCGGCGACCGTCAACAGCTGCTCGTAGGTCAGTTGCGACAGCGGACTTGTCGCGGCGCTCCACTGCGCTCCGGCCTCGTCGATGGCAGCCTGCACCGCAGCCGGTGTCAGCCGATCGGCCGCAACAGCGGTGCAGGCGGCCAGGATTATCAGGCAGCAGAGCATGGGCACGCAGGCTCGTTTGATCATTTACAACTCCAAGCGTTGATTCGTCACAGTTGTCACGCTTTCAGCGGATGGTGATTCGGGCTTTGTAGCTGCCGACGGTGGTCTGCTCGCACTGCCAGGATCGGCAGTGGATCATCTGGATCGTGCACTCGCCGTCGGCCTTGGCGCGGTAGACCACGGTCCGCACTCCGCCGGCTCCGATCCCCGGTCCCTGGACCTGATAATCGTTGCGTAGCAGCTCGAGCAGCGCCTCGTCCACGCCTGAGATCTGCCAAGTGTAGCCGGTGGTGGGATTGCTGCTGATGCAAAACTCGATAGTCTGCCCCTTGGACAGCTCGATCAGCTCGCTTCCCGCGGGCTGCTGGTCGTTGATCTGGATTATCTGGTCGGACTCGGCGGCCGATCCCGCTGCCCGGACGTCGGACACGAGCGGCAACACCAGGGTCAATGCGAGGATAAATGCGGCGGCGGCTCTCAAAAATAGTCCTCCTCGGCCGAATCGTTTCTAAACCCTTTACCGCGGGTTGTCAAAGCGCAAGGTTACGCTTTCAATCGATAATCGCATTATAATTCGACCGGTTGCGCGCATCGGCGTTGCTGTTGCTGATCCGTAATAAGCATGGAAACGCTCAACCCTATGTCGGCCGCATGTGAACGACCTGGACCAGGTCGAGGCGCAGCTCTGCGGTGGGATCGTTCTCGTCCGCGACCCAGATGAACGGCCCGGCAGGCCCCATGCCGACCCAGGTCTTGAGCAGGCGCACACGCCGTACTTCACCGCTGCGCATGGTCAGCTCCCACCACAGCCAGCCACCGCCGTGGTTGATCAGATCCTTGCGTACCGCGCAGAACGGGCTGTCGCAAATAGACACGTCTTAATTATAGCTCGATTTACGGTTTTTAGATGCGGGTTACACGCTGTCGCGCCGGGGCGCTTCCTGGGCCTGAACCGAGCTTTCAAGGTCATAGGCCCGGGTCACGCCCGAGCCGAGCATGCGCGCGGTCCAGATCAGCATCAGCAGGGTGACCACTGTATACAGCGTGATCTGTATCGCCAGGAAGTCGGCGATGCGGCGATGCCAGGCCACGTAGCCCGCGGCGAGCAACAGCGCGAGAAACGGCCCGATGATCGAGCCCTGGCGACCCTTGGACCAGGTGTTCATCCGCATCAGCATGACGCAGATGATGCCCAGGGCTTGGGCGAGCATCGCGAATCCCAGATGCTTGGCCGCGTTGCCCGGGTCCGCGCCGAACAGCACCTCGACCACGAACTCGGGCTTGACCAAGGCCAGGGACACTCCTCCGGCAAGGATCAGCACCAGGAAAGTCAGCGACAGCGAGAACGAGCGGCGGCGCTCGGCAAGGTGCGCCGTGGGATCGGACATGGTCTGCATTACGATCGCCGACATCGCCACGCCGGGCAGCAGCATGAACTTGCCGGCAACGAACAGCCGGCCGTAGACCGGTACATCCTGGGCCGGGAGCAGGTGTGCGGCGAGCACCGCGTCGATCAGCATCGCCGCGCCCATGCTGACCATCAGCAGCGAGTGCGGCGGGTGCTCGATCCCGTGGGTCTGAGGCACGATCCTCCTCAGTCCGCCGGAGGACCACAGTGCGAGCAGGCCGAAGACCAACGCCAGGAAGCTGCCCGCGCACAGGCCCCACAACGCCGAGGGGATCGAGCGCCAAGTCAGACAGAACGCCAGGCCGCCGACCAGCCAGGCCAGCGCCTCGAGGGCCACGACCTTGGTCGACAGCAAGTACGGATCGCGGCGCGCGGCGCGCTCCCCGGGCCGTTGCTCCTCATCCTCCTCGTTGTCCGACGAGGGCAGATCGGCCAACCGCTCAGCGGCGAGTTGGGCTGCGGCAGCCACGAACATGAACAACAGCAGCGGCGCCGCCGTGCCGCTCATCCCCAGGGGGAACGGTCCGTCGAACCTGCCGGGGTACAGCAGCAGCACATAGGCTGCGACCCACAGCATGGCGACCAACGGTTCGGCGCGCAGGCCCTTGCCCGCACCGCGGCGCGCCCGGACGTACTGAATATCGGTGTAGAGGAAGCTCACGGAGATTCTCGCCAGCAGCGCGGCGCCGACCAGGGCCATGAAGCGGGTCAGGCCCTCGGGCGCGACGCGGCCCACTCCGATGCCCACAAACAGCAGCGCGCACCAGCGCGCCAGTTCAGCGGCCAACCGAGAGGGCCCCTCGCGCACTAACTGGGAATCAGGTGAAAACATTAGCTTTGATTACCACTGCCCGGCCGCCGAGACAACCCGCCGGACGCAAATCGCAACCCGTGCAACGCTCGTAGCGCTGAGCCTTGACATCCGCTTGCGAATCAATACACTAGTTCCCCCGCGCGCCATAGGCGCGCGGGGCACTAACGGATACGCGCTGCGGCGCGAATGAATTCCGAGCTGTCGGGCGAGCGTGAAACGCCCAAATTGATCATAGAAAGGGGTGATGTTTCTAGATGCCAGGCGTTCGTATTAGAGAGAACGAGTCTTATGAGGGCGCTTTGCGTCGCTTCCGCAAGCAGTGCGAGAAGGCGGGTATCCTCTCGGAGCTGCGCCGTCGCGAGCATTACGAGAAGCCGAGCGTTAAAAGTAAACGCAAAGCTGCCGCTGCACGCAAAAGACTGCTGAAGAAGATGCGCAAGGTAGGTCGTTACTAGAAATGTCGCTTAAGAAGCGGATCAACGACGACTGCGTAACCGCGCTCAAGGCCAAGGAAGAGCTGCGCCTCTCCACGTTGAGAATGCTCAAGGCCGCGGTGCAGAACCGCGAGCTCAAGGGCAGTGGCGAGCTGGACGACCAGGCCGTGATCGAGGTGATCGCGAGTCAGATTAAGCAACGCAAACAGTCGATCGAGAGCTACGCCGCGGCGAACCGCGAGGATCTGGCAAACGGCGAGCGCGCCGAGTTGGAGATCCTGGGCGAATACATGCCGCAGCAGCTCTCGGTCGATGAATTGACCCCGCTGGTCAAACAGGCAATCGAAGAGGTCGGCGCTGACTCACCCAAGCAGATGGGCGCGGTGATGAAAGCCGTGATGGCAAAGGTGCGCGGGGCCGCCGACGGCAAGATCGTCAGCGAGCTGGTGCGCAAGCAATTGAGCTGATCACACTGACGCCACCGACAGGGTCGCGCAAACCTAAGCCGCAAACCGGACCCGGCTCGCCCGGGTCGCCCAGAGGCGATTGATGGCCATCCCCGAAGAGGTCATCGAACAGCTCAAGTCGCGGCTGGACATCGTCCAGGTGGTATCGGAGCACCTGACGCTGAAGAAGGCCGGACGCAACTGGCGGGCGGTCTGCCCGTTCCACCCGGACAAGGATCCGAGCCTGGTGGTCAGCCCCGAGCGCCAGACCTTTCACTGCTTCGGTTGCGGCGAGGGCGGCGGCCCGATCCACTTCGTGATGAAGATCACGGGGATGAGCTTCCCCGAGGCGGTGCGTTCGTTGGCCGAGCGGGTGGGGATCGAGGTACCCGAGTCCAATGCTCAGTCGCGCCGTCGCGGCGAGCGCGATCTGCTGCTGGCGGTCAACGCCGAGACCGAGGGTTTTTTCACCGCGTCGCTGGCCGATAATGGCCACGGCAAGCACGTACGCGAATACCTGGCAGCGCGAGGGATCTCGGACGAGCTGGTCAAGCGTTTCAGCCTGGGCTTTGCGCCCAACTCGTGGGAAGGGCTGGTACGGCATTTGCGCTCGCGCAAGGCCGACCTTAAGCGCGCCGAGGTTCTGGGACTGATCGGCGTAAGCCGCCGCGGCTCGCTGGTCGACAAGTTCCGCAACCGGGTGATGATCCCGATCCGCGACGTGCAGGGGCGCTGCGTGGGCTTTGGCGGACGGGCGCTGGGGGACGACGAGCCCAAGTACCTCAACAGCCAGGAGTCCGAGCTGTACCACAAGAGTCGGGTGCTGTTCGGGCTGGACACGGCGCGCGAGGCGATACGCCAGACGAAGCGCGCGGTGGTTGTCGAGGGCTACTTCGACTCGCTGGCTTTGGCAGCCCACGGCATCGGCGAGGCAGTGGCGACCTGCGGTACGGCTCTGACCGAGGATCACGCGCGGCTGCTGTCGCGCTATACCGAGCGAATCGTGCTGCTCTTCGACGGCGACGCCGCCGGACGCAAGGCAGCCTGGAGGACGATGGAGCTGTTCCTGGACAAACCGCAACAGCCGCTGGTGGTGCTGCTGCCCCAGGGGCACGACCCGGACAGCTTCGTGCGCGAGCACGGGGCCGATCCGTTGCGCGAAATGCTCGATCAGGCCGAGCCGATCCTCGAACGCTTTATCGCCAACCGCGTGGCCGAGGCCGGCCGCAGCATTGAGGCCAAGGTGCACGCAGGCCAACGCATCGGCCAGGTACTGGCGCGGGTCGAGGACGCCACGCGACGCGAGCTGCTGGTGCGCGAGGCCGCGGGTCGGCTGGGCGTGGCCGAGTCGGCGATCTGGCAGCAGATCCAGACGGCGCGCAACGAGCGGCGCAAGCCCTCGGCGGCCGCGGTCCCGGCGGCGCAGTCGGAGCGCAGGCCGACGCCTAAAGAGGAATCCATGCTGCTGGCCCTTGCCACACGGGACCCCTCGCTGTTAGAGGAAATAGAGGACGCGGGATTGATCGAGATTGTCAGGGATCGCTTCGTGGGAGCCGCGTTGCAGCTGTTGTTGGACAATCGAGGGAGCAGCTCGCGCCAGAGCGTCGAGCAGCTATTGGCCGGGCTCGAGGATCAGGAGTTGGCACGCGAGCTGGCCGGCGCTATTCTAAGCGAGCTGCCGATCGACGAGAGCAATCTACGCGATGCATTTTACGACTGTGAGCGCAGGATCCGACTGGCCGACCTGCGCGGCAAGGCGCGGCAAATCGCGCAGGAGCTGGCGCAGGCCAAGGGCGATCCCCAGCGCGAGCGCGAGTTGCTGCAAAGGAAGCAGGAACTGAGCAGACAGATTGGCGAAGTAGACAGTGGTGTAATAAACGCCTTCGGCGATTAATAGGGGGCGAGTAGTGTTCCAGACCAAAGATCTCAAGAAGTTGGCCATCCTCGGCAAAACGCGGGGATACGTCACTTACGAGGAAGTCAACAAGTACATTCCCCCGGACGAGTTCGATCCGCTACGGATCGACGAACTGATGATGATGCTCGGCGAGATGGGAATCGAGATCGTCGAGGACGCGACCAAGCTGCGCCAGCAGCTGCTGCAGCATCATCCTCCCAAGGCCAAGGCCAAGAGCAAAGCCGAGAGCCTCGAGGCGATGGCCCTGGGCAAGACCAACGACCCGGTACGCATGTACCTGCGCGAGATGGGCGCGGTGAGCCTGCTTACGCGCGAGGGCGAAGTCGAGATTGCCAAGCGGATCGAGGCGGGCAATCTCGAGATCAGCCAGGCGATCATGGGCTGCCCGGTGACCTCCCTGGACCTGATCCAGATCAAGGAGCAGCTGCTCACGGGCGAGATCAAGTTGCGCGAGCTGATCAAGGGCTTCGAGGACACCAGCGACGAGGAGGACGAAGAAGAGGAGTTGGAGGAGGCCGACAAGACCTGGCTCGAGCGCGAGACGCTACGGATGGCCAAGCTGATCGACCGCGTACGGCGGACCGAGGAACGCGTGCGCAACGACCGCACCCAGGCCTCCAAACGGATCTCCAAGGCGGCGCGCGCCCGCCTCGAACGCCGAATCGAACGCAACCAGGGCGAGCTGGTCAAGTCCTTCGACGAGCTGAACCTGCACCCGAACATTCTCGAGCGCATCGCCGTGAACATCAAGCATCGCGGCAACAAGCTCGAGCAGGCGCTGTTCGACGAACGTCGCGCGGCCGAGCGACTGAACATCGACCCCGGGCAGGTCCACGAGCTGGCCACGGCGATCAAGCGCGACCCCAAGGCGCTGCAGGCCGAGGCGATCCGGCGCAAGATCAGCATGGAGCGGCTCGAGCATCTGGCCTCGGTCCACTTCGAGTCCGCCGAACTGATCCGCAACCTGGAACGCGAGTGCAACGTCACATCCAATCAACTGATCATGACCGTACGCCACATCCGCCACGGCGAGGCGCTGGCCAAGCGCGCCAAGAGCGAACTGATCGAGGCCAACTTACGGCTGGTGGTCTCGATCGCCAAGAAGTACACCAACCGCGGACTGCAGTTCCTCGATCTGATCCAGGAGGGGAACATCGGTCTGATGAAGGCCGTCGACAAGTTCGAGTACAAACGCGGCTACAAGTTCTCGACCTACGCCACCTGGTGGATCCGCCAGGCGATCACCCGCGCCATCGCCGACCAGGCGCGCACGATCCGCATCCCGGTACACATGATCGAGACGATCAACAAACTGATTCGCACCAGTCGCTACCTGGTCCAGGAGATCGGCCGCGAGCCCACGCCCGAAGAGATCGCCGTAAAAATGGACCTGCCGCTGGAGAAGGTGCGCAAAGTTCTCAAGATCGCCAAGGAGCCGATCAGCCTCGAGACGCCGATCGGCGAAGAGGAAGACAGCCACCTGGGCGATTTCATCGAGGATAAGAAGGCCGCGAGCCCGGCCGACGTGGTGGTCAACATCAACCTCGCCGAGCAGACCGAACGCGTGCTCTCATCGCTGACGCCGCGCGAGGAAAAGGTGCTGCGAATGCGCTTCGGCATTGGACAGCGCAGCGACCACACCCTCGAGGAAGTCGGTCAAGATTTCGAGGTCACCCGTGAGCGCATCCGCCAAATCGAGGCCAAGGCGCTGCGCAAACTGCGCCACCCGAGCCGCTCCAAACGCTTGCGCGCGTTCGTCGAAAGTTGATACGGCAGCCTGACAGGCTTGACAACACGGCCACGGGAAGGATAATAGAGCGCTTTTTCAGGCGCTGGTTCAGGCCACTTGGGCCCATAGCTCAGCGGCTAGAGCCACCGGCTCATAACCGGTCGGTCCCAGGTTCGAATCCTGGTGGGCCCATTACAAGCTGATTGACAAAAGAGGACTGCACAGGAACAAAGTTTTTGCGCAATGAGCAATTTGAAAACTCCACCTAAGCGCGCCTTACATGGCGCATTTCTCGGCGGGACGACCACCAACTCCGCCGCACAGGCCAGGGTACCCCAAACGGGTGCCCTTTTTTTATTGCGCAATGAGTAACCCCGGACTGACCCACGCCGATTTTCGACAGATCGTGGACAGCGCCTTTCCCTTTGCCTATACCCTGGCCGACGATCCCTCGGGCTGGGCGGTAGTCGACGAGCGTCGGCCGCTGGAGGGAGCGGCAGTGGCGCTGGAGGCCACGCCGCGCACGATCGAGGCCGCTGCCGACGCCGGGGCCAGCGTGCTGCTGGTACATCATCCGCCTTTCTTCACGCCGTTGCGCAGCCTGCGCGCGGGCGACCCGGCAAGCGATGTCGCGCTAAGCGCGTCACGCTACGGCATAGACCTGCTGGCTGCGCACACCAACGTCGACTGCGCACCCGGCGGACTGAGCGACCGGCTGTGCGAGTTGCTGGGCCTCGAAATCGGGGCGGCGATCGAGCCGTTGAGCGCGCGCGGCGACTACAAGTTGACGACCTTTGTCCCGTCCGAGCACGCCGACGTTGTGGCCGACGCGATCTTCAACAGCGGCGGCGGAGTGATCGGCGACTATGCCCGCTGCGGCTTCCGCAGCCCGGGCCTGGGAAGCTACCTGCCGCTGAAGGGGGCCGACCCATACAGCGGCCGTGTCGGGGCCCAGAGCCGCGAGCCCGAGCTGCGGATCGAGGTGCTGGCGCCCCGCGCCAAGCTGCCGGCCTGCATCGCGGCGTTGGTCGCGGCCCACCCCTACGAGGAACCGGCCTACGACGTCTATCCTCTCGAGCGCATGCATCCCGGCGCGGGATTGGGACGCTGGGCGCAGCTGCCCTCCGCAGTGAGCTTTCGGCAGTTCACTGAGTCGCTCAAACACGCGCTGGGCTTGAAACACTTACGCCGCGTGGGTCGCGCGCCGCGCCGCGTCAAGCACGTGGCAGTCTGCACCGGCTCGGGCCGTTCGCTGATCGGACACGTGGCGGCAAAGCCCGGAACGTTGTTCGTCACCGGCGAGCTGGGCTATCACGACCAGCGGCGCGTGGAGCAATTGGAAATGTGTGCCCTGGAGGCAGGGCATTTTGGTTCGGAACGGATTTTCATCGAAATGATGGCCGACACCCTTTCCCGATCGATCCCGGAGGTGCCGATCGTGCGCATCGCCCTGGAGCGGGAACCGGCGATCATGATTTAGCCTGGATTAGGAATCATGACTACTCCAGGTCAGGAGCACCCAGTGATCGAACAACTAAAGACGCTCGAGCAACTTCAGGAGATTGACCTGCGCATCGACGAGGTCAAACGCAATCAGGACGAATATCCAAAACAGATCGAACGCTACCGTGCGCAGATCCAGGCGAGCCAGGACGATTTCCAACTGGTCGAGAGCACGCACAACGCACTGATGAAGCAGCGGCGCACCAAAGAGCTGGATCTGCAACAGATCGAAGAGCGGGTCGCGGCCGACCGCGTCAAGCTGATGGGGGTCAAGACCAACAAGGAATACCACGCGATGCAGAAGCAGATCGAGAACCAGCGCGCGGACTACGACGAGCTGGAGACCGAGATCCTCAAGATGATGGAGACCATCGAGGAGTCCGAGCACGAGGTGCGGCGCGCCCGCGAGCGCTTCGAGCAGAACCGCAACAAGAACCAGGTCGAGGTCGACAAGCTCGAGAAGCAGATGGCGGCCATCGACGACAACCTCGAGGAGCTGGTCGACAAGTACGACGAGATCGCGGGCCGCATCGACCCCGCGCTGATCCAGCGCTACCTGCACGTGCGCAAGCTGCGCCGCGGCGTGGCCGTGGTGCCCGCGATCAAGGGCACCTGCCAGGGCTGCCACATGAAGCTCCCGCCCCAGGTCTACAACCTGGTAATCCGCAACGAGGAGATCATCACCTGCCCCAACTGCCACCGCATCCTCTACTTCTCCGAGGGATGATGGACACGCTCTACGCCAACTTCGACGGCGCCAGCCGCGGCAATCCCGGACCGGCCAGCGCCGGAGCCGTGCTCTACGACGGCACGGGCCGGGTGTTGGCCCGGGCCGGTAAATATTTGGGAGAGAACACCAACAACTACGCCGAATACAACGGCCTGCTGTTGGCGCTGAAACTGGCGCGCGAGCACGGCGTCCGCAGGCTGGTGATCCGCGCCGACTCCCAGTTGATCGTGCGCCAGATCGAGGGGCGCTACAAAGTCAAGGCCGCCAATCTGATTCCGCTTTATCAACGCGCGCGCGAGCTGATGGCGCACTTCGAGCGGGTGAGGGTCGAACACGGGCCGCGCGAAAAAAACAGCGAGGCCGACCGGCTGGCCAACTTGGCGATCGACGAGCACTTCGCTAAACGCTGATTGACCGCTGTCGAGCTACAACAATACAATGACAGCGACGGGGGCTGGACGGTCGCCGGCGGACTAGTGCCGCGGGAGGAAAGTCCGGGCTCCACAGGGCAGGGTGCTGGGTAACGCCCAGGGGGAGCAATCCCACGGAAAGTGCCACAGAAATTACACAGCCTAAGACCTTTCGGGGTCCGGCAATGGTGAAATGGTGCGGTAAGAGCGCACCCACGACAGCCGGGTAACCGGCGGTGCGGCAAACCCCACCCGGAGCGAGGTCAAATAGGGGAACGTGAGGCGGCCCGTCTCGATGTTCCCGGGTAGACCGCTTGAGGGTCCCAGTAATGGGCCCCCTAGATGAATGGCCGTCACCTGCCTTTGGCAGGAACAGAACCCGGCTTACAGGCCCCCGTCGCCTCTCCTCCGTGATCCCACGAGGTCCGAACACGCCTTGATCTATTTTCGCGGAGCATGATCTACATCAGATCCTGTGCAGCCAAAATGTGTTTTGATACATCCATGATTAAGCAAACCCATAGGGAGGTGAGACCATGAAACGCTATACCGTCCCGCGGGCCGCCCACTGTTCCGAGGGCTGTAGACCGCGGTCCTGGGCAGGACGTTAAACGGCCCGTTGATTACAATAGCCCGGTTCCATCCGTGGGGCCGGGCTTCTGTTTTTCAAAGGCTAAGTCTTTGTTGCCCCGCCGAAGCACGGCGTGATAGATTTCGAAAGTTACAACCGCAATCCGAGGGGTGGGCAAGTGGAACAGGAACACCGTGTTCAGATGCGCGTCAGCAAGTACCTGTTGGCCAAGGTCAAGACCGAACAAGGATCTTTTTTCGCCTATGTGCAGGACGTAGCCACGGGCGGCATCGGCATGACGTGCAACCGCGATCTCGGGATCAACACCAAGCTTGAGATCACGGTCAACGTTCCCAACCGCAAGAACATCGAGATCTTGGGCTACCCGGTCTGGATCCGCGACCTGCCGGTGATCGCCCGCAATAAGTACATCTACGGCATCAAGGTTCCCAATCCGCCCGAGGATTATTCGGAGTACGTCGAGGAGCTGTTGCGCTACGAGTACGAGCGCCGCAGCCATCCGCGCTATTCGGATATGCTGGTGATCAAGAGCGACGACGTGCTCGACCTGCTCGACGCGGCCACGTCCGACGTCTCGGCCAAGGGGCTCTACGTCCGAACCAGCAGGCTGTTGGTGCGCGGTCAGCAGATCGAGATGCAGCTGATCGGCTCCGATCTGGCCGACCCGATTACCTGTCTAGTCGAGATCGCCAACAGCTTCACCTGCCAGGACGACAACCTCGACCATCCCTACGGCGCGGGAGTGCGGATCATCTCGTTTTCCAAGGAGAGCGCCGGGCGCTTCAGCCAGTACATCAAACAGCTCGAAGAGCTGTACAAGTTCCATTGGCCCGACGGCAAGGCGCCCGAAGGGGTCCAGCCCTCCGAGGTCGAGGTCGGCACCGACAATCTATAACAACCGCGTATTCCCCTTTTCGTTTATCAACGATCCTCTCCGCGTCGCAGCATGTATCATTGCACCACGTGCTTGGTGCGTTAGCATGTTTTATCACCTTTCTAAGTTGCCCTCTATTTCAGTCACAACCCCGACGAACAGCCGCGGGTCGGCCGCGTAGCGGCGGCCCTCGAGGCGGACCTCGACGTACAGCCCGCGCAGCCTGATCAACTCCAATCGCTCGTCGCCGCGCAACGAGACCTGCTGCGTTGTGCTGTCCAGCGGATCGAGCTGCGCCGGTCGATCCAGGCCCGAGCGCACTACGGCAAAGGCGCGAATCGTATGTCCGGTGCGAAAGCGATTGGCCGTGTCCAGGCTGTCGGCACAGGCCAGGTCGGCGCGGTTGGCCGCGCGCACCTGGAGTAGCGCGTCGTCGAGCATCAGTCCGTCGGTCTGGCGGTGGACGGCCACCGCGCGCAGCAGTTGCATCCGAAACAGCGTGCGCACCCAAAGCTTGCGGATCAGATCGGCCGCGTCATCCTCGCGCTCTGGCAATGCCAGGGCCAGGGTTCGGTCGGGCTGCGCCGGCGGCGCGGCGGGCGCGTTGCAACGCGCAGCGGCCAGCGGCATCTCGCGGCCGAACAGCAGCTCGTTTGCGCCGGTCGACTCGCAGCCGCAGCCGGCCAGCGCCAAGCTCCACAGCTCGATCTGAACGTTGGTCAGCACCGCGTCCCCGGCCAGCCTCCCTTGCAACACAGCCTCGGGCGTCAGGTCGGGAACTCCGGCCGGAGCTGCGGCGCAGACCAGCAATGCGATCAGTGTCAGAACCACGCTCTTCATCGCTCTATATTTGCATATCCGGCCAGTATCTTGACAGGGTGCGGGAGCGCCGCTAGTTTGAGCGGTCAGGGGGGATCGATGAGAAGATACTTGCCCGTATTGGTCGCTGTTTTACTGATGGTTTGCGCCTCGCCCGCCACGGCGAAATCCAAGTACCTCAACGCGGTGCACCTGCAGGTCGGCGGCGGCTACGGTTTCATCGCCTCGGGGCGCATCGACAACAACGAGACGCTGGACGACGCCGAGTTCTCCAACGGCAGCCTATACAATGTTCGCGGCGGCGCCTCGATCCGGATCACCTCGGGCAAAAATGCGTTCTTCGGCTTGGCCGGTCACTACCGCTCGGCCCGCGGCACGGTGGACCTGGAATACGACATCAAGGACACGCTCCGCGACAAAGAGATCTCGGTGCAGAACACCAGCATCGAGTTCTTCTTCGGCTGGCAGTTCCTCAACCGCGACATCAGGCCCTACGTCTACGGCGGCATGGGCTATGCGCTGAGCAGCCTGCGGATGGTCTACGACGACGAGGACCACCGCGCCTCCCTCGAGGGCAACAACCTGCCGTTCTTTGCGGCCGCCGGCCTGGACTACATGGTCAAGAAGCGGGTGAGCATCGGCGGCACACTGCGAGCCGAGTACGTCTACAACCTGGCGCAGTACGGCGAGGGGAACATCGAGGTCCGCATGGATTACGTGCCGATCTCAGCCCTGTTCCACGTGGGGATCCACTTCTAGTAGCCGCGAATCACTACGGCTTAAATACAGCGTGCCTTGCTGCGACGGCACCTTTGAGGTGCCCCCTGCCGCGTCTACTGCGCCGGGGGCGGGTCGAGCTCGCGGAAGCTCAGGACCCAGCCCAACTTGTCCAGCAGGGCCGCGGGATCGATTCGCTCGTACCCCAGTTCGCGCGCCAGCTCCTCGCCGCTCATGCGGTTGCCTGACGACCACAGCGATTGCAGATAGGCCCCGGCCTCGGGGCTGCGATACCACTTGTCGCCGAAGCGCTCGCGCAGCCGCTGGCCCAGCATCGCCTCAAGCCACCAGGCGCGCAGATAGTCCGCGGAGTAGAAGTAGTCGTCCAGGTCGATCATGTAGCGCTCGCCGTCGCCCGCGTCGAGCTCGATGCCGTAGGCGCGGCCTAACAGCTCGCGGTAGCGCAGCTGCGGATTGTCAACGCCGCGGTGCAGCTCGACCTCGTAGATCACCTTGGCCGCATAGCGCCGGGCCATCATCAGCTTTTCGAACGCCGCGAATTGCAGGTAGTGCGCCAGGTCGGCGCCGGTAATCCCCAGCTCATCGCGCACGAAGTACGGGTATTCGAACAGCGAGTCGAACAAGAAGGCGTAGGTCTCGGTCACGGTGTAGGGGCCCAGCTGCTGAAATTCGAAACGCTTTGCAGTGGTCCAGGCGTAGTGCTGGGTGTGCCCCATCTCGTGGAACAGCGTCTTGTAATCCGAGTCGCCGCCCGCGGGCTTGATGGTCAGCCGTACATCTTGGGGTACGCGCATCGGGTAGCACGCGGCGCGCGGATTCTTCTTTTCGCGCGCCTCGTCGTCCACCGTGACGTTGGACATCGCAAGCAGGTCGATGCCCATCCCCAGCAGGGTGCGCCGCATCAGCGGCATCATCTGCTCGACCGGGAAGTAGTGCTCGTACTTGGCGTTCTGCAGCAGCCGACCGATGTCGCAACGCCGCAGATGCTCGGCCGGAAATCCCATCTGCTTGGGACTCACGCGACGCAGCAGGTCGATGTAGAGATAGTCGGTCTCGGTGAGGAAACTCTCGCAACGCACGGCGAGCAGCTCGAGGTCCGCATCGCGCAGATCGCCCGAGAGTTCGACGTAGCCCGCGTATCCCAGGCGTTGCGCCAGCTCGCGCGCCACGCGCTCCTTTTCGAGCAGCAGCGGCTCGAGCTGCGCGTAGACCGGCAGCACCGCGTTGGAGATCCGGCCGCGCCGGTCGTAGTCAACCTCGTTGCGCAGCAGTCGCGAATACTCAAAGTAGGCGAACTGTTCGCCGTCGACCGTGATTACGGCCTCGATCTGACCGTTGGTCACGTGATCGTCGATCTGCACCGTGCGCTTGGAGATGATCTCGGAGAGCAGGTAGACGCGGAAGTACTCCAGGGCCCGCGCCGTCTCGGGGTCGGTCTCGGTGGCAATGGCGCGGCGCGCCAGCTCCACCGTGGCTTCGGAGAACAGCGCGTCGTGCCCCGCGTAGGTCGAGGCGAAGTCCACCGGCTCGCCAAAGACCCGCGCGCGCCAGCCCATCTGCATCTGCTCGTAGATCAGCTCCTCAGCCTCGGCGCGAAACGCGTCGAGCATTGCTCTCTCCTCTGCACTCAGCGGTGTGTATTGCGCGGCCGACTGCTCGACCGCAATGTTCGCCGCGATTGCCGCGTCGTCCGCAGACTGCTGCGCCGCGCTTTTGCCCGCGCAACCCGCGCAGCACAGCAGCAGCGCCAGCAGCGCGACCAGCGCGGTTCTCAAGCGGTGCTCCCGCCGTCGACCACCATCACCTGGCCGGTGACGAACGACGCGGCGTCCGAAGCCAGGTACACGGCCATGCCCGCGATCTCGTCGGGCTCGCCGATGCGTTTGATCGGCTGCATCTCCAGCACCTTGTCCAGAATCTCGTCGCTGCCCCACAGCGCGGCGGAGAACTTGGTCTTGATCAGCCCCGGCGCAATGGCATTGACGCGCACGCCGTCGCCGCCCCACTCCCAGGCCAGCACGCGGGTCATCTGCATCAGCCCGGCTTTGCTCATGCCGTAGACCCCCAGGCCCGGCGCGTTGCGGAACGCCGCGGTGCTCACCACGTTGACGATCGAGCCGTTGCCGCGCTGGCGCATGCCCTCGGCCAGCAGCTTGCTCAGGAAGAACGGCCCCTTGAAGTTGACGGCCATGATCTTGTCCCAGGCCGACTCCTCCACGAACTGCGAGGGCCCGAATACCGGGTTGGTCCCCGCGTTGTTGACCAGCACGTCGACCTGGCCCATCTCGCTGATTGCGGTGTCGGCCAAGCGCTGCACGTCCTCGAGCTTGCCCACGTGGGCCGGCACCACCAGCGCCTTGCGGCCGAGCTGCTCGACCTTGACCTTGACCTGTTCCAGAGCCTCGGCCTTGCGCGAGGAGAGCACTACATCGGCCCCGGCCTCGGCCAGCGCCAAAGCGATCGCCTCGCCGATTCCACGGCTGGCGCCGGTCACCAATGCGACTTTGCCCTCGATTTTGAATCTATCGATCATCGGATCCTCCTTGAAACATAATGTCGTTGTCTGCGGCCGGATCAGAAGCGCAGGGCCAGCTCCATCTTGAAGCCCTCGAAGCTCGGCACCTCGCGGCACATCCCGGCCGAGCAGGCCACGCCGCCCTTCTGCCTGCCGTAGAACAGCTTGACGCTGGCCTGGCTCAGCGGCTGCACCAACGCCTCGATTGACCAGAAGTTCTCGTCCGGCTCCTCCGAGCCGATCTGCTGCGCGCCGCCTGATCCGGCCGAGGCCTGGGGCTCGTCCGAGCGCTCGTAGCTGCCGGTGAGCGAGACGTAGGGGCTGAAGGCGTAGCCCAGTTGGTAGAGTTCCGAGCCGTACTCGGTGTCGCTTTGCAGTCCCCAGCCGTAAAAGGTCTTGACGTGGAACGCGGCAGTGAACGAGTGCGGGCCGTAAATCGGCGCGCCGCCGTCGAGCTCGCCGTGAACCCAGCGGCCATCGGGCTTCTCGCGGTACCCGCCGTGGGCAAAGACGAACGCGGCGTTGTCGAAAGTCTTGTCCAGGCCGCCCCAGACGTGCTTGGTCTCGTGCTCGATCACGCGCTTCGACAAGTCGTAGTGCGCCTGAAGGTCGGCGGGCAGCTCCTCGTGGCTGAACACGTGCAGATAGCTCAGGCTGCCGTTCACGTCGATCAGCGGGATGTCGTACTGCGCGCCGAGGCGGCCGCCGATCTCGTCGTCGTAATGCGGAGTCTCGCCAAAGGCGACCTTGGGGTTCTCCAGGCTCGGCGGCTCGGAGTACGGGTGCTCGAACAGGAAGTAGTCCTTGTACTCAAAGGTCATGGTCAGCGGACCGGCGTAGCCCACGGCCGAGGCGTAGCCGCCGCGCCCCTCGCTCAGCTCGTCGGGAATCGGCCGTTTACGGTCGCGCAGCTCGAGCCAGGCGTACTCGGCGTAGAACGCGCCGTGCCGCAATATGTTCGGCATGTCCAGGCTCAACGAAAGGGTCTGCCAGGTGTCGTCGGCCTCGAAGTCGACCGGATCGACCTCGGGGTCAATCCGCTCGTAGACAGCGGCGTAGTGCCCCGCGGCAGTGAACCAGCCGGGCAGGCTCAATCCGGTGTGGCCGCCCCAGGCCAGGTCGCGGTCGGGCCAGTCCGGCGGCGAGTCCTCGAGATCACCGAGCTTGGGCGGCTCGCCCACGCCCTGGAATTCGAAGTTGGGCCGCACCTCGTCCTCGTCCAGCGGGTTGATACTGCCGGCGAAAGATCCGTAGTTGAACCAGTCGTTGTTCACCTCGAGCAACGCGCCTTGCAACGTGGTGTCCTCGCCGAACTCGTCGACCTTTTTCAGCGCGAACGCCAGCCCCCGCCCCTCCTGCACGAACGAGTCGCCCAGTCGCACGCGCACCGGCCGTTTGTTGGCCTCGATGAAAAACTTGCGCACGGTGTAGCGCCCCTGGAACTCGGTCTCCTCGCCGACCAGGAACGTCTCCACGTCGTAGCGCAGGCCCACCAACAGCGCGCCCTTCTTCACTTGCAAGTTCAGCCGGTTGATCAGCGCCCAGAAGTGCTGGTCAAGGTCTGCGGTTGTCTGGTCGTGCACCAGCTTGAGGTTGTTGTTGATGTTGACCGCGTCGGTCACCGGGGTCTTGAACTTGAATGCCTGGGCCGGGGCCGCGGCCAACAGCAACGCCAGGACCGCAATCAGCGCCGCGCTGCGCAGGCGCATTATTGGGCCTCCAGCAACTGCTTGATTTTAGTCTCCAGCGCCTGCTCGTCTCCGGGTGAGAATCCCTCGTGCACATACTGGATCGTCTTGTCCTTGGCGATAATCAGGGTGTAGGGAAACTTGCTGTTGGGATTGTATTGAGCCAGCACCTGGTTGTCCTGGTCCAGCAGCACCGGGTAGCTCACCTTGGAGCGCCGCATGGTCGGTCCGACCTGGGCCACGGAGCTTGAGTTGTCGGCCGAGATCCCGAGCACCACCAAGCCCTGGTCCTTATATTGCTGGTAGAGCTTCTCGAGCTGAGGATACTCGCGCTCGCAGGGCTTGCACCAGGTGACGAAAAAGCTGACCAGGATCACCTTCTCGCCCAGAAAGTCGGAGAGGTAGACGGTGCGCCCCTCGAGGCTCTTCAGGCCGAAGTCCACGGCCTCCTCGCCCAACCCTTGGGCAGCGACGGGAACGAACAACAGGGCGCAGATCAGCGCAACGGGCAGGGCCTTGGCAATCGGTGTCATCTTCACTCCGTGTCGTATCTACCGTGGCCGCAGCAGCAGCGTACGGCCGGGTGGTCGTCAGTAGGCGACGACGTTGCTCAGGCCCGAAACATTGTCCGGGTCCGGCCCGCCCACCAGGGTCAACGCGCTGCCGGTCCAGGCGTAGACCAGCGGCTGGCGTAGCGCGGAGTCGAGCCCCTCGCCCACCACGTAGCCCGTGGTCAAACCGGCCAGGGAGCAGCCCAGGTAGTTCTCGTCGTCGAGGGTTGTAGTCGGTGTAGCATCGGTCAGCCCGGCCCCGCCCTTGTACCAGACGAAGCCGTCCTCCGCATCGTTGTCAAAGCCCGCGACCAGCAGCAGCCCGGAGATCGCGTCCACGCAGTTGACCTGGCCGTGGGCGATCTTGGCCGGGATTGTCAACGCCGACCAGGTCGAACCGTCGTAGCTCAGCACAAACGGGGCGCCCCCGGCGCCGGCCGCGCTCTCGCCGCCGCCTACGTAAATCTCGGTGGCCGAAACCACGGACACGCTGCGCAGCCAGGCGTCGTAGCCGATCGCCGGCAAAGTTTCGGCGGACCAGGTTCCCTTGGTCGGGCCGTAGCTCAATACCACCGGCGCACCACTGACCAGATTCTGGCCCACGGCCCAGGCCTCGCCCGAGGCCAGCGCGTCAACGTCGAGTAAGGTCACGTCCTGCGCCGCAACGGGCGAAACGTCGGTCCAAGTGCCCGAGTCGAGCTGCAATATCAGGCCGTCGGTATCCCCGCCGTCAGCCGCTGCGCCCACGGCCCAGCCCGCGCCTGCGCCGCTGAACGCCATGCCCTGCATGCTCCAGTCCTCGGCCTGGGAGGGCAGTGTCTGCTCGGTCCAGGTCGTGCCCTCGTACTTGTAGATCGAGCCTTCCAGGGTATCGCTGGCCGCGACCATGCCGCTGATGTAGATCTCGTCCGCGGCCATGCGCACCAGGTCGGTGGGAGTCATCGCGAAGCTCTCCAGCCCACTCCACGAGTCGGCGCTGCCCGAGTAGAGCTTGGTCAACACCAGGTTCTTGTCCCCGGCGATCAGCGCGTTGGCGTAATCGTCGTCATCATCATCATCGTCGTCGTCGTCGTCGTCGAGATCATCGTCGTCGTCGTCGTCGAGATCATCATCGTCGTCGTCGACCAAATCATCGTCATCGTCGTCGCCGATGGAGGCGCTCCCCGGGTCGTCCTCCTCCTCGCACGAGAGGACCGCAAAGCACAGGCAAAAGGCCAGCAACAGGGTAAACAGGCTCACAAAGTAACGGTTTTTCAGCATCGCAATCTCCTCCGGGATATCGACACAGAAGTATATATCGACGTTGATTACAAGACCAGCCGCAACTTGCCCGTACGCTTTACGCAGATTTGGGATTTGCCACGCGCCGTGTTGACACCCGTTAAAGCCGCTGCTAGCCTAAAAAGGAGCTATCTGCGCGTTTTTGTCTGCGCTTTTACCGTAACGAGCAAGGCGCACAGTATGAAGAAGAATACCGTTTCCAGGGGTCCACAGCAGACCTGGGGGATTGCCAGATGGGAAAAGTGATCGCCGTCGCCAGCCAGAAGGGAGGCGTTGGCAAGACCACGTCGACCATCAACCTGGCCGCCTCGTTGGCCTCAATGAAATGCCGCACCGTGGTGATCGACCTGGACGAGCAGAACGCCGTGGGGCTCGGCCTGGGGCTCTCGCGCTCGCAAATGGAGCGCGGGATCTACGACGTGTTCATGGGCAAGCGCAAGCTGGCCGAGATCATCCAGCCTACGGGACTTAAATGGCTCAAGGCGATTCCCTACGGCCGCGGCACCATGGCCGAGGAGTTCGAGAAGTTCGTCAAGCAGCGCGGCAGCGCGCCGCTGCTTAAGAAGTACATCGAGGCCATCCGCCGCTCGTGCGACTTCATCCTCATCGACTGCCCGCCGGGCATGGGCGAGATGACGATCTACGCGCTGTCAGCCTCGGACTCGGTGCTGGTGCCGATGCAGTGCGAGCCGCTGAGCCTCAAGACCCTGACGCAGATCCTCAAGATCATCCGCAAGATCCGCCACAACGTGAATCCCGAGCTGGTGATCGAGGGGCTGCTGCTGACGATGTACGACGAGAACTACCGCATCGCGCGCGAGGTGGTGCAGCAGGTCTGGGCCACTTTCCCCGAGGAGGTGGTATTCAAGACCGTGATCCCGCGGATGGAGGAGTACTCGACGATCTTCGCCATCGGCAAGCCGCTGATCCTTCAGGACCCCAAGAGCGAGGTCTCCCGCGCCTATCTGCAGCTGGCCTCGGAGGTCTACAAGAAGTACCAGGACCAGATCAAGGTCGATAAAGCCGGTGGAGGCGCCGCCTAGCAACGGCACCTTTAAGCTGCCACAAAACTCGCGCAGAACGCCGGTTGTAATCCAACGGCCCACCCCGCCACGTGGGGGGTGGGGTAATTACCCACCAGCCCCTACTTGCGTTTGACGTGCGAGAGGTAGCCGTGCCGTGCCGTGCTGATCTCGGAGGCGGTGACAAAGGCGTCGGGCTCCAGCTTGTTGATGATGTCCAGGGCGTGGGGCAGAAAGCGGCGTTTGACCACCGCGCGGACCATGGTCACGGCCCCGTCCTTGCCCCAGCCGTCGAACTCGGTCACGCCGAACCCCGCGTCGCGCAGCTCGCCCGCGATCAGGTTCCAGGTCTTGGGCGCGAAAACCGTCAACACCTGGTTGCCCATCGCCAGCCGCTGATCGATGTGTCCGCCGAGGATCGTACCCGCGGTGAACCCGCCGCAGTAACCCAGGAACTTCCAAACGCTGTCCATGTTGTTCACCACCTGGCTGATGGCGAACAGAAACACGGCCACCTCGAAAAAACCGATCACCCCGGCAATCACCTTGCGTCCGCGGATCATCAGCAGTATCCGCATCGTGCCCATAGTCACGTCTGTCAAGCGACACAAGAAAATCAACAGTCCGCCCAGAATCGCCGCCATCTCGGACCTCCGCAGTCCCGGTCCGGCCCGTGAAGTGCGCCGGACTCATCGGGATAATGCTTCGGGCGTCTGCCGAACACAATAGAACGCACGACACAACCGGGTGCACATTGGTAATCCATGCCGGTTGACACGGCAGTACCGCTCGGATAATGCTGAAAGGCGAAAGACTTATGGAGGCGGGCTGATGAAGCGTAAAGGGTTCACGCTGATTGAGCTGCTGATTGTAATCAGCATCATCGGCATCCTGGCGATGATCGCCATTCCCTCGTTCTTGAGCCTCAGAGCCCGTGCGCGCGATGCCGCGGCCGAGAACCTGGGGCGCACCGCCGCCCTGGCCGAGGAGATCTATTTCCAGAGCGCCGGCGGCGTGCTCTCCGGCTCCTACACAAGCTCGATCTCCAATCTGATCTCGCTCAACGAGGAGCTCGACGACGACCCGGACATCAGCTGGGACTTCGGCGCAAGCAACAAGTTCGGCTTCACCTTCACCGTCTGGCACGACTTGGGAACTGAGCGCTACGTGATCACCGACCACTCATACTAAACATGGCCCGGCCAATTAATCCGGCGCGCCCTTTTCGATAAACTACAATGTCTCCCATGGTCGGCCCGCGGTCCGCAACGTGGTTGATCCTACTTGTGCTGTTCCTCGGCCCGACGGCGCAGGCCAGCCAACCGGGCTTCGCAACGCTGAAAAACAGCCTGCCTCCGGGTGCGGCCATCGAGCGGGTCGAGCAGCTCGACGGCGACTATCACATTTACCTCAGCCTGCCGCAGCCGACCATCGACCAGCTTGCGGCCGAGCTGCTGGCCCAGGCCCTGGCAACGAGCATGGTCGATACCCCGGCGGGCACGGCCTGCCTGGTGTTCGGCCGCGGCCCCGGAGTCGAGGACTTTCGGCCCTTGGGCAAGTTGATCGACCCCGGCGAGCCTGTGCCGCAAAAGCCGTTCGAGGCGCATGGGTCCAAGTCATTGCCCCATCCCGGCCAGCCGCAGCCCGCGGGCTTTCTCAGCGGCCGCTCGATCTTTCTTAGCGCGGGGCACGGCTGGTACTTGCACGAGACCTACGGCTGGATTACCCAGCGCGGCAACACCAACGGCCTGGTCGAGGATTTCCTCACGGCCGAGACCGTGGACCAATACCTAGCGCGCTACCTGTACAACGCCGGTGCCGGGGTCTACACCACGCGCGAGCGCGACATGCAGACCCGGGAACTGGTGATCGACAACAACGACGAGGCCTGCACGCTCAGCGGCCCGTGGCAATGCTCCACAACCACCCCGGGCTATTACGGCGCGGACTATTGCTACACCCCGGTGTCGCTGGTCGAGACCGCGCTGGCGCAATTTACGGCCGAGCTGCCCGCGGACGGCTATTACCACGTGGGCCTGTGGTACAACGGCGGCGCCAACCGCTCCACGGACGCGCGGGTGGTGGTGGGCCACAGCGGCGGCCAGACCGTGCACACCATCGACCAGCAGCGCGACGGGTTCACGTTTAACAACCTGGGCCGTTACTACTTCATTGCCGACGATCCGCCCGAGCGCCGCTCGGTGGTGGTGAGCAACATGGGTACGGATGCCGGCCGCTACGTGATCGCCGACGCGGTGCGCTTTGGCGGCGGCATGGGTTCGGAATCGCAGAAGCCGCGTTGGGAGGAATCCGGCCTGTACTACGCGCCGCTGATGGGCTGCCCCGAGTGCGCCTCGAACACCGTGACCAGCATGCCGCGCTATGCCAAGTGGGAGAACGAGGCCTGGGAAGATTCGATCTACGTCTCGTTTCACACCAACGCCCCGGACCCGGGGCGCGGCACCAGCGTCTTCGCCTACTCCTCGGCAGGCTGGGACGGACCGTTCGACGGCGTAGCCGGATCGCTGGAGCTACGCGCGGCGATTCACGACGAGCTGATCGCCGACCTGCGCGCGGGCTGGGATGCGGACTGGACCGATCGCGGCGAGCACACCAATTGGTACGGCGAGATCAACCCGAACTACAACGACGAGATGCCCGGCGCACTGCTCGAGCTGGCGTTCCACGACACTCCGGCCGACGCCGCGGCGCTCAAGGAACCGGCGTTCCGCGAGCTGGCCGCGCGCTCGATCTATCAGGCGATCGTGCGCTACTTTGCAGTGCGCGACGGGATCGAGCCGCACTTCCTGCCCCAGCCGCCCACGGACCTGAGCGTTACCTACGAAGGGAACCAGGATGTTTATATCCACTGGCAGGAGCCCTCTTCTGACAACGGCGGGATCTACGGCGATCCGGCCGAGTTCTACACGGTTTACGTCAGCGAAAACGGCCGCGGCTTCAGCGTTGCCGCACAGGTGCCGGACGAATACACGTCGATTGAGCCAACCGTCGACGGTCCGCTGTACTTGCGGGTCAGCGCCACCAACGCCGGCGGCGAGAGCTTCCCCAGCGAGACCCTGGCCGTCTACCCGGGCGACGACCATCGACAAGTGCTGCTGGTCTCGGGATTCGACCGACTCGACAGCGGGCAGAACGTGATCGAGCCCTACTACGGCGGCGGCGAGATCGAGCGCATGTACCTGGAACATATGAACAGCTTTGACTACACCATCGCCTACGCCCAGGCCCTGGCCCAGGCCGGGGTCGGTTTCGACTGCGCATCCCACAACGCCCTGATCGATGGTCGGGTCGACCTCAATCACTATGACGCGCTGTTCTGGATTTTGGGCGAGGAGTCAACCCAGGACGAGACCCTCTCACTGGTCGAGCAACAGTTGTTTTCGCGCTATGGACCATCATTGTTCATCTCGGGCAGCGAGATCGGTTGGGACTTGGCGGCCAACGGCTCGCAGGCGGACCAGACGTTCTACGCCGATTACCTGGGTGCGAGCTACCAGGCCGACGACGCGGGAACCGGCAGCGTGATCGATCCGAGCTTTGGGATTTTCGCCGGAATCGGGCCCTTCGAGTTCGACTACGACCAGGCCGCAATCTACGCCGCCGACTGGCCCGACGCCATCGATCCGTTGCCAGGGTCGGACGTGGCGCTGCTCTACCGCGACGGCGACCACGCGGCCGCGATTACCCATGAGGCGGACACGTACCGCGTGGTCTATCTGGCCTTTCCCTTGGAGACCGTGCTCTCCGCGGACGTGCGCGCCGAGCTGATCGCCGCGGCCGTCGATTATCTGGTGCCCGATCTGGACGACGACGACGATGCGAGCGACGATGACGACGACGATATGATTGACGATGACGACGACACGGGCGAGGACGACGATGACGACAACGAATGTTGTGGATGACACCGTGCAACAATTGAGGATTGATCAATGAGACGCATCTTCAGACGGACGGTTGTTACGCTGGCCCTGGCGATTATTTTTACCGCGTCCGCAGCAGCACAGATCGAACAGTTGCCCGGTTTTCCCCAGACCGTGGCGCTCAACAGCATGTTCTGGGGCCAGCACGGCCTGACGGTCGCGGACATCGACGGTGATCCGCAACTCGAGCTGATCGCCGCCACCATGGGTCAGCGGCTGATCGCCTGGGATCCGGACGGAACCGAGCTGTTCAACGTGGCGCTCAGCGGCCTGGCCGCGACCCCCGCGGCCGTGGGCGACGTGCTGGGCGACTCGTCCCCGGAGATCGTAGTCAACACCCGCGACCTCACCGGGGGCAATCCTCAGCCCAAGCTGCACGTGTTCTCCGGCAGCGGCGCATTGCTGAACTCCACGGCCCTGCCGCACTCGGGCGCAATGTACAACGAGCCGACCCTGGCCGACCTGGACGGTGACGGCAAACTCGAGATCATCGTCGGTGAACACGGCAGCGGCGTGGGTTACCTCTACGCCTATAACGGCGACCTGAGCGCGGCGGCCGGTCCCTGGCCCGTGGCCCTGGATCACGTGCCCGCCACCTCCGCGGCAGTGGGCGATGTGGACAACGACGGCCAACCCGAAATCGCGATCTGCTCCTTTCGCAGCCTGTACTTGTTCGAGCGCGACGGCGCGCTGATGGACGGTTTTCCGCGGACCATCGCCGATGAGACCTACAGCTACGGCAGCCCGGCGCTGGTCGACCTGGACGGCGACGGCACGCTGGAGATCCTCAGCGTGACCCACGGCGATCTCAACCGCGTGCACGCCACGGACATCGACGGCGCGGAGCTTGAGGGCTGGCCTTTTGATCTGGGCGACGCCTGGAGCTACTGTCCGCCGGCAGTGGGCGACATTGACCAGGACGGCAATCCGGAGGTTGTCGTGGGCCGCGCGGGAGGACTGTACGAGGCCGACAACCTTTTCGTGATCGAGCACGACGGTTCGGCATTCCCCGGCTTCCCGCTGTTGATCACCGGCGGGGTCGAGGGCAACATTGTGCTGGCAGACATCAGCGGCGACTCGCGGCTGGAGATTATCTTCACCAACAATCTGCGCGACGGCGACTACGGCTTTGTGTTCGGCGTGGACGCCCAGGGCGCGGCCCTGCCCGGCTTCCCCCTGCGGCCCTACGGCATCGTCTACCTCAACGGCCCGACCCTGGCCGACCTGGACCGCGACGGCAGCCCCGAGCTTGTGGTGCTCGGATCGTATCTTGAGCAAAGCCAGGGCTCGGTCAACGTCTACACCTGCGCGGACTGGAGTTTTGGCCCGGGCATGGTCCACTGGGCCACGTCCCAGGCCGACAATCGCCGCAGCGGGATGTATAATCCATATCTGCCCGACGATGACGACGACGACACGGGCGATGACGACGATGCGGACGACGATGACGCGGGTGGAGGTGACGACGATGATTGCCCGGGCGACGACGACACAGGCGACGATGCGGTTTGCTGCGGCTAGTCTGCTCGCCGTGCTGCTGATAGTCGCGCCGAGCTTGAGCGCGTGGGCCGACGACCAGGTTGCGCAGACAGACGGCGTTCAAGAGCTCGGGCTCTCGCCGGTCTACCTGGGATACCTTGATTACCGCACTCTCGCCCCGGCCTATGCGGGCCCGCGTCCGCCGATCGAGGCGTTCGACCTCAATTCAATGGGCCTTGAGGCCTCATTGACGCCGCGCTATACGCCCCCCGAGCAGCCGATTGCCGGACCGTTGCTGCTCGATTTCGACTCGCGCGGTCGGCTGATCTACCGCGATGGGTTCGACGACCCGTTTGAGCCCGAGTTTCTGCGCACACACGCCTACCAACGCGCAGGCGGCATGCTGGTCGAAACAGCGCTGTATCTGCTGATCGACTCGATCACCGGCAATTGATGCATGGGCAACCCGTGCTGGTATTGCTAAGATGCTCGTTGTGAAACCTTTTACACACACTGCTGTCATAGAAAGCTGATGGATGTCCGATAGGCCCCGGAAACCGGACCCAGACGTTGAGCTGATCAAACGGGTCAAAACAGGGGATAAATCGGCATTCAATACCCTGGTGGTGAAGTATCAGGGCCGGGTCTACAGCCTGACCCTGAGAATGGTGTCCAACCATCACCTTGCAGAGGAGTTGACGCAGGAGATCTTCTTGAAAGTTTATCAGAAGATCGGAAGTTTTCGCGGCGAGGCAATGTTCTCGACCTGGCTGTACCAGGTATCGGCGAACCACACTCGCAACAAGCTTAAATACCTCAAGCGCCGCGCCTACTTCCGGACTCAATCGTTGGATCAGCCGCTGGAAACCCAGGACGGTGAAATGCCGCGCCAGGTGGCGGACGATACCTTCGATCCTGAGAAAATGGCGGGCAGCGCGGAGATTCGCGGGATAGTACAGTCCAAAATCGCTGATCTTCCCGAGGATTATCGATTGGTGATCCTGCTGCGCGACATCCAGGGACTGAGCTACGAGGAGATCGCCAAGGTCACCGGAGCGGTGGAGGGCACCATTAAAAGCAGATTGCACCGGGCGCGCAACATGCTCAAGGAGAGCCTGCGCACGGTGCTCAGCGAGGGGATATAGACCGGGAGCCATGAGTAAAATCACGCACGAACAGGTCCTCGCGCAACTCTCCGAGTATTTCGAGGGCGAGCTGGACAACGCACGATCCGCGGCGTTTGACGAGCATCTCGCGGGCTGCGCCGATTGCCGGCGCGAGCTCGAGCTGATGTCGCGAACCGTCAAGCTGCTCGGCGCTTTGGGCGAAGAGCCGGTCCCGGCCGCGTTGCGCGCCAGGGTGATGGAGCGCATCGAGCACGATCCATGGTGGCGCAAGGTCAGCCGGGCGCTGCTGGGCGAGGGGCGCTACGTTCCTGCGCGCGCCCTGGCCTACGTGTTCCTGGCGGTCTTCCTCGGAGTGGTGCTGGTCCAATTCCCCTTTGGCTCGTTCCAAGACAACTACATACAAAGCGGCCGGGTGATGGTCGACGCCAACAAGTCCCAGCCCGCGCCTGCGGTGCCGCCGGTCGACGCGCCAATCGAACTTGCCGAGCTCGAGGCTGCGCACGATGAACTCGAGACCGTCGCGCTGGTAGCCGAAGGCGAGACGTCTGCCGGGATGCTCGACGACGCTGTGGACCGCCTGGCCCAGGTCGAAGAATCGGATGCAACAGCGGGGCTGGACGCCGTGGCCCTGGGCGGGCATCCGTCGCGAACCGAAGAGCGGGCCCGATCGATCGAGTCCTCGGGCCTAGGCAACATGGTTGACGAATCACGCGCGATGCAACCAGTAGAAGCGCGCGAATCCAGCGTTGTAACCGGGACCGCGGGCGGTGCGCTGGCCCCGGCGCCGCCTGCCCAAGAGCACAAGAGTGTGGCCCTCTCGCCCGACGAGCCCGATGACAAGGAACTTGCCGCAACATCGACAATCGAACAGCCCGCCATGCCCTGGGGCGCGCTGGAGGCCTCACCGACTCCGGTGGGCGGCGTGGAGTACACCAGCTCGCGCACGCCCCGCTCCGACTCCGAGCCGGTCTGGCCCTCGCGGCTGTTCGGCGAACGGCTGCGCGAAAGGATGGCGCCCAAGCCCGAGGCGCAGCAGCCCTCACCGCCGCTGTTCGGCGCAGTCCCGTCCGAGCGCGGTGAATCAGAGGAAGAAGCTCTGGACGTCGACAAGCCGCTCGCGGGCGTCGAACTGCCGTTCATCGAGCAGTACTCGGGGGTCTACAGCGGCGTGACGACCCGCAGCCAGCTGGTGCTGCACGACGCAGGCAGCTTCGCAGCGCTGTGGAATAAAATCTTCGGCATCACCGTACCTCTACCCGATGTGCCGCCGGTGGACTTCGAGCACAACTTCGCCGTGGCTGCGTTCCTGGGCGAACGCGCGTCCGGCGGATTCAAGGTGCGAATCGAAAACGTGCTTTGGAGCACCGACCGGCTGGTGGTTTACGTCAATCAATCGCTGCCCGACCCGAACAGCGCCGTGACCCTGGCTTTAACCCAGCCGTACCACGTTGTGATCCTGCCCAGACAGGTGCCGGGAACCGACGTCACTATCGGCCGCGACGTGGTAGTCGAGTTCGTCCTGCACTAAGCGGCGGCTTGGAGCCGCTGCAAAACTCGCATACTCCCATAGTCGTTCACCGATAAATCCTCTCCGCGTAGGGGCAAACTTCGTTGACGAACCCTCTTAAATAATCCAGGCGGCTTGGAGGCGGCCTAGAGCCGCTGCAAAACTCGCGAACAACCATAGTCGTAATCCAACGATCCTCCCCGCGGCGGCGGCTTAGAGCCGCTGCAAACACGCGAACAACCATAGTCGTAATCCAACGGCGAGCGTTTACCGCAATATTGTCTTCCCCATATCCACTCCTCCCCTGAGGGTAAGTGGTAGCGTTAGGTTAATTTCGTATTTAACCCGTGCTTGATATATGTTAGTTTCTGCTCGGCTTATCGAGCGTCCGACCTCGCCCACATAAAAGATTTAAAAATCTACGGAGCGGATTTTGGCGGAAGAGCCCAGGTGGAAAAAGTACCTCAGGGTGCTGTTCTTCCTTTTCGTATTGTACCTATTCTTCATCAGCATCGAATCGATGGGCGGGGCGCTCAAGCTCTTCGGCCGCGGGTTCGCCGAAAGCCTGATGCAGGCCACGACCAACCCGTTCGTTGGCCTGCTGATGGGCCTGTTGGCCACGAGCATCATCCAGAGTTCGTCGTCCACGACCTCGATTATCGTCGGTATGGTCGCCTGCGGCTCGCTGACCCTCGAGGGCGCGATCCCGATGGTAATGGGCGCCAACATCGGCACCAGCGTAACCGCGGTGCTGGTCTCGTTGGGGCACATCACGCGCAAGGCCGAGTTCAGGCGCGCGTTTATCGGCGCAACGATGCACGACATGTTCAACATCATGGCCGTGATCATCGTCCTGCCGCTTGAGATCTCGACCCACTTTCTGGCGCGCAGCTCGATGTTCATCGCCCTGACCCTCGAGGGGGCCGGTGGACTAAAGTTCGTCAGCCCGTTGAAGCTGATCGTCTCGCCGGTGGTAAAGCTGGCCAGGGAGCTGTTCGTCTGGATCGGCGGCGAATCGACGACCACGGCGGCGGTACTGATGCTGATCTTCGCCCTGCTCCTGCTGTTCCTCAGCCTCAAGCTGATGGTCGGCACGATGAAGAAACTGATCTTCGGCCGGGTCGAGTCGATCATGCACGACTACCTGTTCAAGAGCACCTTGCGCGCATTGGTGATCGGAGCGGCGATCACCGCGCTGATCCAATCCAGCTCGATCACCACCTCGCTGGTTGTTCCGCTGATGGGCGCCGGGATTCTCTCGCTTGAGGCGGTCTTCCCCTTTACCGTGGGCGCGAACATCGGCACGACCGTCACCGCCCTGCTGGCCTCGTTGGTCACCGGCCAGGCAACTCCGCTGGCCGTGGCGTTGTCCCACCTGTTGTTCAACATCTGTGGAGCTGTGGTGTTCGTACCACTGCGCAGGATTCCCATCGGTGTGGCCAAGCTGCTTGGGCGACTGGTCGACAAGGGCAGGATCTTCGCCTTCCTTTACGTTTTGCTAGTATTTTTTGTAATACCCATAGCGTGCATCCTCATCTTTGATTAGCCTGTCGGGTTTGAGAAAGGGAGAGAAAGTATGTTCACGAGATTCTTCAGGGCTCTGAGCACGGGCGATTTATTGCAAAGCGCCCTGAAGCAGGCCAACTCCATGCTGCAAATCTCAGAGGAGATGTTCATCGCGGTCACCGACCTGCTGCTCTACCGCAAGCCGCTGCTGTACGACATCTACCGCCAGGACCAAGAGATCAACCGGATGGAGATGGAGGTACGCAAGAAAGTACTTGAGCACCTCTCGCTGTACCCCAAGCAGGACATTGTCGCCTCGCTGACCCTGACCACGATGATCGTCTCGGTCGAACGCCTGGGCGATTACTCCAAAAACATCTACGAGCTGGCCTCTCTCTACCCTGAATCGTTCGATGGCGCGCCGTGCGCCACCGACCTGGTCGAGCAGACCAAGAAGGTGCTCAGCGAGTTCGGGCTGACCACCAGGGCGATCAAGCACGAGCTGCGGGATGACGCCCAGACCGTGCTGGTCATGCACCGCTCGATCTCCCAGGCCTGCGACCAGATCGTCGGCAACTATGCCAAGAGCGGCGTGGGGAACGCCAAGGAAGCCGTGATGTGCGTGCTGTACTCGCGCTACCTCAAGCGCACCAGCGCCCACCTGATGAACATCGCCTCGATCGCCCTCAATCCGTTCGACCGCATCGGCTTCTACCCGCTCAAGGCGACCAAGGCCGAGGAACTCGAGTCGATCTTCGGCTATGCCTCGGGGCCCGAAAACGAGGACGACGAATAGGCACCGTACAACTCGCGAGCGGACCAGGCGCGTAGTTCAACGGAACTCTCCGCGACGCGGAGTGGGTGCTTCTACTACAAACAGGGAACTGCGCGAGCCGGGCGGTTGCCGGTCAGTGTTCCAACACGATCTTGATCGCGCCTGAGCGGCCCTTGTCCAGAAACAGCTTGACCGCGTCGCTCCAGCGCTTCATCGGCAGGCGGTGGGTGATAAGTCCCTCGGCCGGGAAGCGCGGGTCGGCCAACAGCTCGGCCGCGCGCTCAAAGGTGTTGCGGCCGTCGGCCTCCACCGCGTGGCTGTTGATCCCGTGCAGCGTGATCTCCTGGTTCCAGATCGGCGTGTAGTCGAACTTGCCCGGTGTCATGTTGATTCCCACCAGCACCACGTCGCCGCCCGCGCGCGCCAGTCGCAGCGAGCTTTGCAATGTGTGGTCGTTGCCCACCGAATCGTAGACCGCGTCGAATCCGCCGAGCAAAATCTGGTTGCCGAACATCCCGCGATGGTGCGCGCCGTCGGTAAGTCCGGCTGCCTTGCGCAGCAGGCCGTTGTCGTCGCTCAGCACTGCGGTCGCTCCCATGCGCCGGGCTGCCTCGCGCTGGAACTTGTGGCGCGCCAGCACGTAGACCTCGGCCTCGGGCTCCAGGGCGCGGGCGCAGGCTAGGCACAGCAGGCCGATGGTTCCCGCGCCGATCACCAGCAGTTTTTCGCCCGGCCGCGGCGGCCGTCGCAGTACGCCGTGCAGCGCGCTGGCCGTAGGCTCGATCAACTGCGCGCGCTCGTCGGACAGCTCGTCGGGGACCTTGAACGGCTGGGAGCGGTGCATCACCATCCGTGGTGAAAATCCGCCGCCAACGTTGACGATCGGCATCGGCCGCTTGCCCAGGTTCTCGCACAGCATGTAGCTGCCCTCGGCGCAACGCGCACAGGGCGGATCGATCTCGAGCTGAAAGCACGAGGGCCAGTCGATGCGCTGCACCACGCGCTGGCCCGGCGCGAAATCGCCGACATCGTCGCCAACCTCAAGCACCTCGCCCAGCAGCTCGTGGCCCAAGAACTTGCGCTGCAATCCCGGCAGCGCCGCGGGGAAGCTCAGCGGATCGAGATCCATCAGGATCAGGTGGATGTCCGTGCCGCACAGGCCGCAGCTTTTATTGCGCACTTTCAGCCAGCGCCCATTGGGCAACTCGGGCTCCGGGACCACGGCGTAGCGCACCGGGGCAAAGCGGCGCAACGCGGCCAGTTTGTCGACCTTGGACAGCGCCTTGACCGCCAGGATGCGCCGGATGTCGTTGTCGAAAAACAGCGCGCGCATCTACAGTGTTTCCAGGGCCGCGGCGACCGCGCTCTGGATATCGTCGGCATCGAGGGTGCTCAGCAGCAGGCTGGGCCGCAACAGCACGCAACGCCGGTCGACCTCGGCGGGCAGAGACAGCACGCCGTGGACCGCTAAAAGTTTGCATAGTTTACGCGCGCGGGCCTTGCTGCTTAGGCACAGGCTGATCAACAGGCCGCTTCCCTGCACCTTGTGCAGCTTGTTGCCGTGTTTGGCAGCGAGCTCCTCGCACGCCGTGCGCAGACGATCGCCCATTGCGCGCGCGTTGTGCCAGGGCTGCTGGGCCTGATAGATCTCCAGCGCCCGGCGCGCGACCAGACAGCCCAGGTCCGATCCGCCGAAGGTCGAAAGGTGGATCAACGGGTGGTCGTTCATAAAGCTGTTGACGCGCTGTGTAAACAGCGTGGCCGCGATGGGGAACAGGCCGCCGCCCAACGCCTCGCCCACGATCAGCACGTCGGGCTCCAGCCCCGCCTCCTCGAATGCGAAACGCGCGCCGCAGCGGCCGAACCCGCTCTGGGTTTCGTCGATCACAAACAACGCGCCGCGGCTGCGGCAGATCCGTTGCAGCTCGCGCAGCTGCTCGGCGTCAGCCTCGCGGCAGCCGTTCTCGACCTGGATCGGCTCGATCAACAGCGCGGCCGTGCGCTCGTCAATCGCCCTTTTCGCGGCCTCGAGATCGCCCCAAGTAAAGGTCGCGCACTGGGGCATGGCAGGCGCGAAGTCATCGGCGTCCTCGCGAGCCGATAGCGCCAAGGCGAACCCGGTCTGGCCAAAGCACGAGCCCTGGGGCGCGACCAGTCCTGGCCGCCCGGTAAATCCGCGGGCCAGCTTGCAGGCGAAGTCGAACGCCTCGCCGCGCATGACGCTGAACATCGAGCACTCCAGATCGCCCGGCGCGAACTGCGCCAGGGCCTGGGCCAGCTTGCCCTTCTCCTCGGAGATCATCGGGAAGTTGCCCTGATCGGTCTGTGCCATGGCTTCACGCACCGCGGCGACCAGCGCCGGATGGCGTCGGCCCAGGTTGTACGCGCCGGCTCCGCTCACGCAGTCGATGTAGCGCGCGCCGTGGCTTGACGCGACGTGCGATCCGCCGCGCGCCCCCTCGAACAGATCGTGTCCCAGCGCCTTGAGGCTCTCGACCTGCGCCGGTCCGAAGACCTCGGCCCAGCCTTTGAGCAGCCGTTGCCTATCAGTGCGGGCGCTCATCGCTCACCCCCTTTAAACGCGGACGATGCAGCCGCAGCCGCGTCCTCGACGCGTCGGATCAGGCCAAAGAGCACGATCTGCGCCTGCTCGTTGTTGAGCATTCGCAGCAACGCGGGCACGCGCGCTGCGGGCAGCGCCAGCGGCAGCAGCTTCTTCATCGAGTCAATCGAGTTGCGAATCGCAACGATCAAGCGTTCGAGCTGCTCATCGTTGATCACGATCGGCGCCATAAAGCGCATCACCTGGGGCGCGTTGCCCGAGTAGGCCGCGAACACGCCGTTCTGCGCCAGGGCGTCGGACATCATCGGCCCGAGGAACTCGTGGATGTACTCGATGCCGATCATCAGCCCCTTGCCGCGCACCTGTTTGATGATCTTCGGATTCTCGGCCATCAGTTGTTCCAAAACCTCGCGCAGCTTAGCTCCCTGGCGCTCGGCGTTCTCCCACAGCCGCTCGCGCACGATGAAGTCGATCACGGCCAGCGATACGCGGCAGCCCAGGTCGGTGCCGCCGGAGTAGCTGATGTGGAACTGCGGGTTGCCCTCGACGTAGGCCGCAAGATTTTCGCGCGGGCGATAGAGCACCGCCGCGTTGGGGTAAAGCCCCGCGCCGATCGACTTGGCCAGGGTCATCACGTCGGGAATCACGCCGGAGTGCTCGCAGGCCCAGAGCTTGCCCGTGCGGCCGAACCCGGTCTGGATCTCGTCGAAGATCAGCAGGCAGCCGTGCTCGTCGCACAGCCTGCGCAGGCCGCGCAAATATTGATCGTCGCCCACGAAGATCCCGGCCTCGCCCTGAATCGGCTCGACGATGATCGCCGCGGTCTGCTTGCCGACCAGGGCCTTGATTGCGGCCAGGTTGTTGAACGGCGCAAACTTGAAGCCCGGAATCAGCGGCTCGCAGTAGTCGCGATAGTGCTCTTTGCCGTTGGCCGAAAGGGCGAACCCGGTGTGCCCGTGATAGCCCTTGATCGTCGAAATCACCTCGGGGCGGCCCGTGGCCCCGCGCGCGAGCTTGATCGCGCAGTCCACCGCGTCGCCGCCGCCCGCGGCGAACAGTACGCGGCTCAGATCACCCGGCGCCAGCTCGACCAGCCGCCTGGCCAACTCCAGCTTGGCCTCGCTGGGCAGGTAGAACGAGCCCATGTCCAGCTCGTCCAACGCCGCGTCCAACGCGCGCATCACCTCTTCGTTGTGGCGACCGACGTTAAAGCAGCCGGCCGAGGTAAAGCAGTCGATGAACTCGCGACCGGTCAGCGGGTCGGTGAAGTTGACCCCCTTGCGCTGGGTCTCCAACACGTCGAGGTGCCCGGCCTTGAGGTACTTGACCTGGCCGAGGTTGACGTGCCTGCCGAATACCTTCTCAATCTGCTTCTTGCGCTGGGCGTCGATCCGAGGCTGGGATTCCGGCATCCGCTTACTCCTGTACGTTGAAAGTGGGGAACAGTCTAACCCAGGCTGGGACCGCTCAGAAAGTGGGCAGCTCGAACTGGCAGAGCACGCCCGCGTGGTCCGAGACCCATAGGCTCTCGATCGGTTCGTCGAACACGATCTCGCAGCTCACCACCGTGGTCGGCGCTTCCGCCGAGGGCACCAGGTAGATGTAGTCGATGCGGCGGTCCGGGTCTTCGGCCGGGAAGCTGTAGCCCGGATCGTCGGGGTTGATCTGGGACCAGGAGTCGAGCAGATCGCCGCTCTGCCCCTCATACTGGGCCTCGCCGCGCAAAAAGCGCATGGCCAGGGTCTCGGGCTCGGCGTTGAGGTCTCCGGCGAACCAGCCGGGCAGCCCGTTGCGCTGGCTATCGACGAACTCGTAGGCGGCCAACGCCTGGTCGGCCTTTTTATCCTCGTCGTCCGCGGTGGTCATGTGCGAGCAGGAGCAGGCCAGCTCGCCTTGGGGCGTGTCGGCGATCACGCCGAGCACCGCGCGGGTGAAAATTCCGCCCAGCTCGGGATGCGGCAGCTCGACCGAGTCGCTGGAGACGATCGGCCAACGGCTGAGCACGGCCACGCCTTCCTCAAAAATCAGCGGCACGTTGTGCGTGCGCAGCCAGACGTACTCATAGCCCGCAAGCCCGGCGATGTATTGCGCGCGGTTCTGCACGTCGCCGAACTGCACCACCTCCTGCAGCGT
This sequence comes from Candidatus Alcyoniella australis, assembly GCA_030765605.1. NCBI lineage: Bacteria > Candidatus Lernaellota > Candidatus Lernaellaia > Candidatus Lernaellales > Candidatus Alcyoniellaceae > Candidatus Alcyoniella > Candidatus Alcyoniella australis. The sequence continues at coordinate 35,483 of JAVCCG010000093.1, read as the reverse complement.
CACGAAGTCGACCTCACGTTCGAGCATCAGTTCGGCCACGAACCCGGCGCGACGGTCGATCTCGCGCGGGTTGAACCAGGCGTTCTGCAGGTTGATCGTCAGCACGCTGATCGTGCGATCGGGAGGCTCGATGTCGTCGTCATCGTCGAGGTCGTCGTCGTCCGCTGCATCGTCGCCATCCGCGTCGTCGTCGATCGGATCGTCACCGCCATCGTCGTTGTCTTCAACTGCGCAGGCGATGATCAGCGCCGGAATCAGCAGCGCGACCAGCAGCAACCAAACGAGTCCGCGGCGCTTCATCGCACCCTCCTCCGAGTTAGGGCGTCTTGGGGCTGAACTCGCAGAACGCCGGGTAGTCGGCGGGCAGTCCCGCGGCGTAGGGCGAGCTGTAGGTTCCTAATGGATGGTCGGCGAAAAACTCGATGATTGTGCTCGACGACATCTTGCTCGGGCCCATGTTGTGAAGGCTGCCGTGGTTGCAGATGATCACGTCGTGGCCGCGCGCGTTGAGGTATTGCCGGTCGTTCTCCGCGTACTTGCCAAACGGCAGCACGTTGATATCCATTATGCCACCGTGGATCCGCAGCTCGGCATACTGGTTGGTCGTGGTCAGCTCCGGCCAGTTGGACATCGCGTACATTATGGTGTTGGCCGAATTCGAGGCGTAGACGCCTGAGTAGCCGCCGGTCGAGGCGATCACGTCGCCGCGGGTGACCATCAGCATGCACGAGACGGCGTCGCCGAACGAGAAGCCCATGGTGTGCACGTGGTCGTAGTCCACGCCCCAGCACTTGTCGATCTGGGCCAGCAGATCGTCGAACAGCCGCACCTCGCGGTTGGCGGGATTTGAGGCGTCGAACAGATCCCAGTCAAAGATCATGCCCTTGCTGTTTTCGGGGGTCACGGCGATAAACGGCATGGCAACGTTGTTCACCTGGCCGCTGACCAGACGCCGCATGTTGGTCGCCGTATCGCCATAGCCGTGCCAGTTGAAGACCACGGGCCACGGCCAGCTCTCTTCCACGCCGTTGGGCAGGTCGATGTAAAACGAACGCTCAATGCCGTCGACCATGAAGCCGGTGTTCCAGCCGGCCTGCAGCGTGTCGCACCCCGGTGGCGGGTCCGCGTCGTCGTCGCTGTCGTCATCTCCGGCCGCGTCGTCGTCGTCAGCCGTATCGTCATCCGCGACATCGTCATCTGTATCGTCGTCGTCATCGCCGGAATCGCAGGCTGCGGCCAGCGCGATGATCAGCATCACGGCAGCCAGGACTGCGATCCAACACAGCTTGCGCGTGATCTTCATCGAAAACCTCTCTTTTAAGTACAGCTCAGGGTATCCGGTTTTCTTATCCGGGTGAAGCGCTACGGCTCCCGCGCAGTTTAATCTTGCAGTCGACCGAACATTTGGGTATTAAGACAAGTAGGCGTGAACCTGCGGTACTTGCGGATAATTGGTAATGAAAAAACGCGTCCTGATCGTGGACAACGATCCGGCGGTACGCCGTATCGCCGCTGAGTTCATCAAGCTCTACCTGAGCAAGACCGATGTCGAGCACGAGGTGCATACCGCGGCCGACATCGGAGATGCGCTGGCCAACCTGCGCTTCGTCGCCCGTCAGGACAACGGCCGCATACCCTACGACCTGCTGATCCTCGACGTCACGCTCCAGGGCGAATCGGGCATCGACCTGTACAAGCAGATCTGCGACAAGTACCCCGAGTTGCAGGGCAAGGTGATCTTCATCACCGGCTTTGCCCGCGGCAGGCTCGAGGTGCTCGAGATGGAGGACGTGGACTGCCTGTTCAAGCCCTTTGACTTCGAGCTGTTCAAAGCCAAGCTCGACAAGCACCTGCTATAGGCCGTCGCAAGCTCTTATGAATTAGATACTGGGCTCGACTTCGGGATAGATCCGGCGGTCGACGAACTCCACTGCCGCGCCCCAGTCAGAACTCAGCTCGGCGATGCGCTCGCCGTGCGGCGTTTTCAGCTCGAGATCGATGCGCGCCACCTTGCTGTTGTTGCACCACAGGTTCGAGCCGTCGGGGTCCATGTAGGTCACGCAGATCAGGTCCTCGAAGCGCGAGGTAATCTCACCGCGGGCTACGGCCTCGGGGCCGCGGGCCTCGAAGCTCCACTTGCCCAGCTCCCAGCGGCTGTCGTTGCTCACCAGTTGCCGCAGACTGTTGAACTTGTAGTCGCGGCCGTTGCAGCGCACGTAGAACAGCTTCATCGGCGGGCTGGTCAGCGTCCCGAGCTTAACCTGGGCGTGCAGTCCCTCCCAGATTGCATCGGGATCCTGGTCGAACATGTTGCAGTGCCCCCAAGCCCAGCGCAGGCCGTGTTGGCTGCCCCAGATGTGGGTCTGCTGGCCCGGGACCCCGTCGAGCTCGATCCGGCGGCCGCAAACCTCGATCCAGCCGCGGAACAGCGCATGCTCGTGAGGCGCGATCACCTTGGTCTTGGGCAGTTTGGCGCGGTACATCAGCTCCGTGGGAAAATGCCGAAACGCGGGCAGCGCCGAGTCGAAGCGCAGGTTCCAGCGCAGCGAGAGCCCCTGCTCCGCGCGGACCAGTTCGCCGCTGCACGAATTGCCCGTGAGCTGGGCATCGGCCATCCGCAGATCGAGGCGGTCACGCTCCCAGCGCAGCCGGTCGATGGCGAAGCGATCCTTGAGCGCGAAGTTGTTGGAAGGGTCGGCGGCGTTGAAGAAGATCCCCCACAGCTCGCAGTACGGCTCGCCCACAGCGGTCAGCGGGCTGGTCAGCGTATAGCGCAGCCAATAGGCCGTGCGGCTCTGCGGATGATTGAACTTCAGGTAGTAGACCTCGTACGCGCCACGGGACTCTCCGTCCCAACGCAGCAGATTGGCTCGTTCCTTTTCTCCGGCGATCATGATCACGCTCCTGGGAAACGGGTTGCAGCCCGCACGCTGGTCGACCGGCCTCCGTTGTCGATCCGGGCAAAAGTCGATCTTGATTAAATCAGAAACAACCCGAACTTTGCCAGGTCGATCTGCTCCGTTTTCTGTTGACACGCGAGGATCGGTTAAAATAGTGTTTAGAGAACAATGAAATATACATTCAGCCGGCGGCACCGGAGACTTACTCTTCATGACTAACGACGAATTTAAGCCTGATAGCCGGGTTGTCGACGAACGCTCGCTGATCACCGTCGAGTCGCAGCCCGAGCCCACAATCCCCCAGGCGCAAGATCCGTTGCAAACATCGGTCGGCATTCGCACACAACTGCACGGCCGAGCGGAGCTCGACGACATCTTCCGCATGTTTAACGTGATCCACCGCGAGGAGCGCACCGGCGTACTGCGCCTGCGCTGCGGTGATCGGGGGCGCGACCTATACCTGGTCCAAGGCAGGCTGGTCGACGTGCGCTCCGACCCCTTCGACCCCTCAGAGTGCCTGGGGCGCGTGTTACAGCGGGCCGGGTTCGTCGAACAAAAGGACGTGATCAATTCGTTGAAAAAGGCCTCGGGCAGCAAGCTGCGCCAGGGCGAGGCGCTGATCACGCTCGGGCTGCTGAACAAGGAGCTGCTCAACCGTACGCTTAAGGCGCAGATCGAAACCAAGCTCTATCCGTTGTTCGAGTGGAACCGTATCGACTTCGAGTTCCAGGATCGCGAGCGGCTGCCCGGCGGGCTGGCGATGTCCAACGTCAAGCTCCCTTGGCTGATAATGCAGCTGGCCTGGAAGCGTTACCCGATGAAGGAACTGCGCAAGCGCTTTGAGCCGATCTCATCCAAATACATTGGCCGCGCCGAGAAACGGCTGTACAAAAGCTCCGACTACGGCTTCGGGACGGGGATGCAAAAGTTCTGGGATGAGATCCTCAATCGCGACCAGGAATGGCAGCGGCTGCTGATTATCTCCAACCTCAAGGAGTCCCAAACCTACAGCGCGGTCTGGGCCCTATTGCTTACCGGCTCGCTGATAGTGTTGGACAAACCACGGCAGGACACCGACGCGATCCGCATGGAGAAGCTTCGGGAGCATCTCAAGGACATCGAGAAATTCAACCGATTTGAACGGCTGCGCATCCACTGGTCGGCCGACTCGCAGATGGTGGAAAAGGCCTGGGCCAAGCTCAAACCCCAGCGCGAGCAAAACGCGAAAACCACCGAGGGGATCGAGCAGCATCTGCATAAACAGATCTACAAACTGTCCAAGCAGGCCTACCAGACCTTGCGCGATACGGAAAAGCGCAAAGAGTACCGAACCAAGGTGTTCGACGAGTTCTTCCTCGAAGTCAACTCCGACATCTTCCGCCAAAAGGGCGAGGGCCTGCTGTTTACAAAGTCTGAGTACGACAAGGCGATCGAAGAACTACACAGCGCGATCGAGGTCTTCGACAGCGAGGGCGAGTATTACGCGACCCTGGGTCTGGCAATATTCCTGAAGCACCAGCGCCGCGATAGCGAAAAGATGAAGCACGGCCGCGATCTGATCAAGAAGGGCATCATCATGCGCCCGCGCTCTGAGTCGAGTTACATCTGCCTGGGACTAATGTACAAGGCCGGTGGTAAAAAGGGACAGGCGCTCGAGGCGCTAAACAAGGCGCTGGAGTTCAATCCCAAGAGCCTCTTCGCCAAGTCGGAGATCAGGACGATCGAGACCGGGGAATCCGACGAGGATCGCAACAAGGCGCTGGCTGAGTTCCTCGATCGTCGATCCGACCGCGATAAAGAGTGGGACGAACGTGTCGATACGCTGGGTAAAAAGAAAAAGAACTGACGCGACACCGATTCGACGTTAGAGCATGATTGTTTGAAAATGTTGCCGCCGGATGCGGGAATAAGGGGCGTCGCCATGATCGAACCAAAGCTCAAGCCTGCTCCGAAAAGGGCCGTGGAGCAAGGGGGCCAGGTCAACTACGGCTATTACCTCGGCGAGTTCGCCGAACTCAACCTGCTCGACGCCCCGCTCGATGGCCGCGGCAGCCGCGAACCGCGGCTGATACGCAAGCTGCGGCTCAAGGAATGGCAGCACGTGGCGCTGATCAGCCCCACGCACTGGGTCAGCCTCTCGATGGTCAACGCCCAGTACCTCAACGTCAGCTGGTGCTACGTGTTCGACCGCGAATCAGGTGAGCTGATCGAGCACAAGCACAACGCCCGGCCCGGCGCCGTACGTGTGCCGCGCGAACTGTGGAACGACACCTGCTCGTTCGTACTGCCCGGCTATGGGGTGCGCATCCACAATCAACTCGCCCAGGGGCGGCACGTGATCGAGATCGACATCGCCGCCACAAAAAAGCTGCCCGCGTTCGCCGGCCGAGTGATCGCCTACGAGGATCCGGACGAGGTCCAGCCGCTGATCCCACTGTTGCCGATGTCCTCGGGCCGCACGTTCTATACCCACAAGGTGCCCACGCCGATCGAGGGCGAGCTGACCGTGGGTGAGCGCAAGCTGACCTTCGAGCGTGGGCGCGACGTGGCGCTGTTCGACGTGCACAAGGCGTTCTACCCGTTCCGCACCTACTGGAACTGGGCGACCTTCGCCGGCCGTGATGAAAAGGGCGGGCTGATCGGCGCCTCGTTCACCCAGGGCACGGCCTTTGACGGCCGGGAGCACACCGAGAACTGCCTGTGGAGCGGCAACACCATCGCGCTGCTGCCCCAAGTGCGCTTTGAGGTGCCAAAGGACACCCTCGATCGCTGGAAGCTCTCCACCTTGGACGGCCGTTGCGAGCTCGAGTTCGAACCCCAAGGGCAGCGCTCCGAGTCGATCCGGGTCGGACCGATCATCTCGGAGTATTTCCAGCCCTTCGGCCTGTTCAACGGGTTCATCGTCGACGAGCAAGGCGTGCGCCGCGAGATCAAAAACCAGTTCGGCTGCACCGAGAAACACGCCTCGACCTGGTAGCAGCTCGGAGCTGCTGCAAAACCCGCGAGCGAACCAAACACTTGACTCAGCGACGCTTGCCGCGCCGCGGGATTGGTATGTGGATCAATGGCTAACCCACATGATTCAGACGATGGCGGAGGGAGTGGGATTCGAACCCACGGAACCTTGCGGTTCTCCGGTTTTCAAGACCGGCGCCTTCGGCCGCTCGGCCATCCCTCCTTTAGCAATGCAGACCAGCCCGGATTATTCATCCGGACGCGGCGAATTATTGCACGTGGCCTCAGAGGGCGGCAACTCCGCCCACCCGATCCCGTGGCCAGAGAAGTGCGTAATATTGTGAACGCAATACTTGGACAGCGTTCGCCGGGTGGCTCGTGGCATTTCGACCGAGGTTTGTTCGCGTGCCTTGCTCGACCCTTCAGCGCCGCAGCTCCATCGGTGCTTTGGCGCCCAGGGGCAGCGAGTCCGGGCCGGCAACTTCGCCCTGGTCGGGCACGATCAGCGCCTGGCTAAAACCAACGTTGATCGGGTCGCCGGTCGAATCGATCGTGACCTGGGCCGAGCCGCGCGTCACCCAGATCTCGACACCGGCGCCGGTGTGCTCGACCTTGACCGTTCCCTGGCAGCGGACCAACGCGCGTCCGGCCGCGATCAACATCCCGCCGTTGCTGCAGTCGGTCCAGACCGCGATCATCTTGTCCGGCGAAAGCAGCAGGCAACTCTCGCGCATGCCCACCGTTGCCTGGGCAGCGGTCTTGATCGGCGCCTGAAACATCACTCGACCCAGCCCTTTTACCTCGAGCATCATTCCCGGCCTGACCTTGCTCATCCCCAGCTTGCAGCGATCCTGGTCCGCAGGGATGCGCAGCACGTCGCCCTGCTCCAGGTAGCGCGGGTAGTTCAGGTCCGTGGGCATCAGCTCGGTCTCGCCGCGCACGATGACCACGTTGCAGGCCCATTCGACGAACGTCTCGGGGAACTTGTCGGCGGCAAAACCGAACGCGGGCAGCGCTACAGTCAGGATCACGACCGCCAAGAGCACCGGATACGAATTTCTCGTCATGGCAGACTCCATTCGCTATCGACTGTGCTCGACTCTGGTTCTATCATTTAATTATAGGACCATCGCATTGCGCCGGGCAAACCAATGTGGGCCGGCCTGCGCTGCATGCTATAGTCGCTCGAACCAAATGTCGGAAGTCCCAAATGAATACCCCATCCTCGATTGTTATCAAAAAATAGGCCGTAGCCGTTGACTGGGCAAAAATAGCATTGAAGGCTTTGGCTGCTATTTCGTATTTACTGCGACTGTGCGCCGCGTTAGCAGGGACGTTTGTGTTGACCAAATGGTGGCTGTCCACCACCGACGCCCCGCAAATGGATATTTTTCTACATTACATAGGGCAGCTCGATGTGGTTATTGCAAAGCCTCCCCTTTGCGACCAGGTCGAATCGTTTCACCTATGATCTGCGGGACCTGGCCGCGATAATCGTCAGCCTGAACATCGCGCTGATGGTCTGGTTTCATTTCGGCGATCGCTGGTCGCCCACCTCGCGTCTGTGTGCAATTTTTTCGCTGGGGATTGCCGACCTGTTTTTCGCCCCGTTGCTGTGGTCGGCACATCAAAATCGGTTTCCCCGACTCCTCGCGCCGCTGCGCATCCCGGCGGTGGGATTGATGTGTCTGATCCCGATCGCGCCGCTGATCGCGGTCAGGCCTCAAGGGATTTATCACACGATCGAACCTGACTCTGCTTTTAACAAACTGTTCGATTCGGCGTACTATCAAGCGCTGCTCGACCCGTCCGATCAAGCGCTTTATTTAACCTCAGAGGTCGACTCGATCAGCCGTTTCAATCCGGTTGACGGCGAATTGCTGGTCAGCCAATCCGAGCGCTTTTACGAGGTGCAGGGCTTGGCGTTGGATGCGCCCTCGCGCCGGTTGATCGGCGCCACCACCGATTTTAAGACGCTCGTGCTCGATGCCGATAGTCTGGAGATACTGGATTTATTGCCGCACAGTTATCTCCCGCCCAGAGACCTCAACAACTGGACGTTCAACAAATTTCGCATGATCTGGGATGCGCCGCGCCGGATCCTGATCGCCTCGAGCGACATTTTCCAGGTCCGGCTCTGTCCCGACGCCCGGACCGTGATCGCCGTTTACTACATGGGCACCCGGCGCGCAGCCCAGCTCGATCCGGCCCGCGACGAGCTGCACATGATCCTCACTTCCGAGCTGGTCTCCCTGAACACCGACACCCTGGAGGTTGTGCGCCGCCTAAACCTGGGGATGATTCCCGCTCGGTTGGCACTGGACGCTGTTGCTGATTGCATCTACGTCACACAACCGATCAGCGGATCGCTGATAAAGGTCGATTTGAATACATACAAGGTGATCCAGGAGATCCGCTCGTTTCCAGGGGTCAGGGTCGCGGCTGTGGATCACAAGCGTCGTTGGCTGATCGCGGCCGGTTTCTCGCCGCTGCTCGAGGTCTACTCGCTGGACGATTATTCTTTGATCGCGCGCATCACCGCGCCCACCTGGGCCCGCTGGATCGCCGTGGACGAGCAACGGGGCAAGGCCTATATCACGTTTCTGCCCAGCGGCCTGTGGGAGCTGGACTTGAACGCGCTCGAGGCCCGCTCAAAGCGTCTAAGCTGGCAGCGGATCGACCCGTTCTATACCCTGCTGAGTTTGCTGGATCACGAGTTGATCGTGCCGCGGATCATTACGACCACCCAATCGGATGTCGTCGAGGATCATCAGCCCTTGACCAGGCTGATCGATCCCGGGCAATGTCCGCAGGGCGATTGGACCATCGACGCGGATTAACGCGGACGCTTCGATCCCATACCTCATGCATGGCGAAGTCTGCGTGCAACGACTGCCGTGCATGATATAGTCGCATCAACTGTATAACCGGAGTCCACAATGGAGACCCTGCCGATTCTGATGGTCGTGTCCCTGCCCTCGGTGATCGACGGCTTCCTGACCCATTCAAAGGAGCTGATCGACAACGGCCAGTTCTTTCAGTTCCTGTTGCAATGGCCGGTGCTGGCGCTGTTCGCAGCATGGCTGATCGTCGGATTTCTGCGCAAGAGCAAGGCGCCGGTCGTACTCACCCTCGCGGTCTACGCCATCGGGCTGCTGATGCATATGACCAAGGTCGGCCAGCTCTCGCCGGGAGGTGATCCCGACGCCATGGTCTCCTCCGCCGGGCAAATCGCCCTGTCGACCGGCGGCGTATTCGTGGTGGTGATCGTTGTGATCTACATGCTGATCATCAAGGACTGACCGTACTCCGAAGACGATGAGTGAAGACCGCAGAATCGGCCTGACGGCCACGATTCCGGTAGAAGTCGTGCTCGCCGCGGGCTTAAAGCCGGTGGATCTCAACAACCTGTTCGTGGCCCACCCACACAGCGCACGACTGCTCCAGCTCGCCGAGGTCCAGGGCTTGCCGCGCCAGGTCTGCGCCTGGATCCGCGGGATCTACGCTGCGGCGGACGACGCCGGAATCCAGCGGCTGGCAGCAGTAGTGCGCGGCGATTGCACCAACGCCGAGGCGCTGGCCGAGCTGTGGCGTCATCGGGGCAAGGATGTCGTACGCTTCGCCTATCCGCTGCAGCCCGATCGCGCGCAGGTCGCCGAGGCGATCCAAGAGCTGTGCCGCGAGCTGCAAACCGATTTGCCAAGCGCCGAGCGCTGGCGCGAGCGCCTGATGCCGATCCGGCGCGACCTGGCGACCCTCGACGAGCTGTGCTGGCGCGAGGGCCGGGTCAGCGGCGGCGAATGCTTCAACTGGCAGGTGGCTTCCAGCGACTTTCGTTCCGACCCCGAGAGCTTCGGACGCGAGCTGGCGAGCTTTATCGAGCAGGCCGCCGCGCGCAAACCGCGAGCACCGCGAATCAGACTCGGAATCAGCGGCGTGCCGCCGGCGATCACCGACCTCTGCGATGTGCTCGAAACCTTGGGCGCCGATGTGCTGTTCCACGAGTCGCCGCGCCAGTTCAGCATGCCCTACCAAGTCCAAAATCTGGCCGAGCAGTACGCGCGCTACACCTACCCCTACCCCCTGCCGCTACGGCTGCGCGACGTACTCGAGCAGGTCCAGCTGCGCGGGCTGCACGGTGTGGTGCACTACGTCCAGGCGTTCTGTTTCCACGGAATCGAGCACGCTGTGCTGCGCGAGCGTTCGCCCGTGCCCGTGCTGCTGCTCGAGGGCGACGAGCCGGGCCCCACGGACGAGCGCACCCGCACGCGGCTGCAAGCGTTCATCGAACGCATCAGCCAGGAGCGCCAACTATGAACATACGCATCGTCACCCTGGGCTGCGCCAAGAACCGCGTGGACAGCGAACAGCTCGCCGCACTGCTTGCCGACGAGGGATTCGAGGTCTGGCACGGCGAGCCCGAGCCCGACGACCCGCCGGCGCAGATCGTGATCGTCAACACCTGCGGATTCATTGCCGAGGCTCAACTCGAGGCGCTGCAGACCCTCGAACATTACGCCCGGCTCAAAGGAACGGACCACGGGCCGCAACGGCTGGTGGCCGCCGGCTGCCTGTCCCAGGGCTACGCCGGGTTGATCCAAAGCAAGGTGCCGCAGGTCGATCTGCTGATCGGCACCTCGGACGTGGCCCGCGCACCGCAACTGATCCGCGAAATGCTCGAGGGTAAGGCACGACCCGCGCGACTGATTGCAGCGCTGGGCTCACATTCCCTCGACGAGCAGCTGCCGCGAATGATCGACCACAACGCGATCCAGGCCTACCTGCGGCTGTCCGAGGGCTGCTCCAATCGCTGCGCCTACTGCGTGATCCCAAACCTGCGCGGCGCGTTCCGCTCGCGTCCGGCCGAGCTGATCGAGGACGAGGCGCACGCGCTGGCCCAGGCCGGAGTGGTCGAGCTGACGCTGATCGGCCAAGACAGCGCGGCCTACGGCATGGACCTCGAGGCCGGAGTGGACCTGGCCGACCTGCTGCCGCGCCTGGCCCGCGCCGCGCCCGGCTGCTGGCTGCGGCTGATGTACGCCCATCCCGCATCGTTGCTCGAGCGCGCGCAGCGGCTGCTGCCGGCCCTGGCCGAGCACGCCCTGTCCTACATCGACCTGCCGCTGCAACACGGCTCCGACGAAATCCTCGCGGCCATGGGACGGCGCATCAACGCCGAACAATCGTTGGATCTGATCCAGCGGCTGCGCGCCGCAATCCCCGGGCTGACCTTGCGCACCACGATGATCATCGGCTTCCCCGGTGAAACCGACCGGCATTTTGAGGAGCTGCTGACGTTCGTGCAGCAGGCGCGTTTCGACCTGCTCGGCGCGTTCAGCTACTCGCCGATGAGCGGCACCCGGGCCTTTGATCTACCCGGCCGCGTACCTGACGAGCTGGTCCAAGCGCGCTTGGCCGAACTACTGGCCGTGGCCGAAGAGGCGGCCGAGCCCGCACGGATTGAACGCGTGGGCAGCCAAGTCGAGGTGCTGATCGAGGGGCCCAGCGGCCTTGAGGACTACCCGCTGATCGGACGCTCCCAATCCCAAGCGCCCGAGGTCGACGGCGTAACCTACCTTCGCGGCGCGGCGCTCGAGCCCGGCACGCTCGTATTAGCAAAGCTTGAGGGCTTCAGCGGATCCGACGACTTCGGGTGCCTTTGAGGCACTGCAAAACTCGCGCAGACCGCTGATCGTATGGCAACGACCCTCCCCGCGACGGCACCTTGGAGGTGCCAGCAACACTCGCATAGGACCGCCCGCCCGTCATCAGCGTCGCAGGCTCCATGCCGCGCACAGCCCCCAGACCAGGGCCGCGGGCAACACTTTGAAAGCGTAATAGCAAAGCTCCAGCGGCTGCTGATTGACGATCGCCGGCTCGAGCAGCGCGTAGGGGGTAGGCAGGGCCAGCCAGATCCAGCTCAGCCACAGCAGCTTGGAGGGCCGCTGCAGCGCCAACAGCGCCAGCACCGGCAGCAGCATCACGTACTGGTGCTCCCAGACGTGCTTGTAGACCAGGAAGTAGCTCGCCATCCACAGGCAGCACAGCTCGACGATCCGTTCGGGCCGCGAGCGTAGGGTGATCAGCAGCGTGAGCGCAGCCACGGCAGCGGCCAACGCGCTCAGGGTCCGGCCGCGATGTTCGGGGCTGACATAGTGGCCAACGCCGATCTCTTGCTGCGCGTGGTTTTGCTCGTCGAGCACCGGCGTGCCGAACTGGTCCAGGGCGCGGTCGGCCAGGCGCTGCATTCCCAGGTTGCCGCGGGTGAATCCGGCGGGATAATCAGAGGCGAAGTTGCGTCCGAATTCTGCTAGGGTTTGGGGGTGCATAGCGAAGTACGGAGCGCAGAACAAAACAACCGCCGCCAGACACAGCAGCGCCAGTCTGGTGCGGCGTCCGCGCCACAGCGCGGGCAGCAGCAGCAGGGTGTTGCCTTTCCACGCCAAGCTCGCCGCAAAGGCCAGTCCCGCGCTCAGGGTCTTGCGCTGGGCCAACCCGATGCAGGTCGCGAAGAACAACACTGCCTGCAGCCAGCTATATTGGCCGATGTACAGCTCGAGGTAGTACGGATAGAAGGCCAGGGTCAGGGCGATCGCCGGGTAGACCGCGCGACGTCCTCTTCCGCGCCGCCACAGCGCTACCACAAACCAGGCCAGCAGCGCCTCGAGAAACCCGACCCACAGCGCATAGGCTGCCAGCGGGCGCAGCAGGCTCAGCGGCATGCCGATCAGCAGCGCGGCCAACGGCGAATAGCGAAAGGCGTAGCGGTACGGGATCTGCGGATCCTCAGGCGGGCTGTAGATCGAGACGCCGCCCCGCAGGTTGGACCCGGCGGAGTAGACCGCGAACAGGTCGGCTCCGTGCTGCCGGACGTGGCGCGGATCGTGGGCCAGATCGTCGAGCCAGCCCAGGCTGAGGCTGGCCAGGAACAGCAGGTGCACTGCCAAGCCCAGCGCGATCAGCGCGCGGCCGAGGGTTGATCCGTGGCGCGGCGCCGGGGCGCTCACCTGATTTTGGCGGCCGCGGCGGCCCTACTGTTGCTGCAACTGCTGCTGTCCATACCCTTTGAGTATAACCGCGTGGACGGCTTTGACACCCGCTTTTCCGCGGTGACCCTCGACGACTCCTGGATCCATTTTATCTACGCGCGCAGCTTATCGCGCCTCCAACCGTTCTGGTACAACCCCGGCCAGCCCGAGACCGGCACCACCAGTCCGCTGTGGTGCGCGCTGATTGCGCCGTTCCTCTGGTTCGGCATCGCCCCGACTTTTGCCTCCAAGGTGCTGGGAATTATCGCAGCCGCGGCACTGGCCCTGCTCGCCGCGCGCATCGCCGGCCGCTTGATGTCGCTGCCGTTTGCAGTGGCCGCCGCAACGTTGCTGCTGCTCGATCCGCTGTTCGGCTTTGCCAAGCTCTCGGGCATGGAGGTGCTGATAGCCTCGGCGCTGATGGTCGGCACGATCGCGATGTTGCTCGAGCGGCGCTGGGCCGCGGCCTCGCTGCTGGGCGCCCTGGCCGTCTGGGCGAGGCCCGATACGTTGATCGTGGCCCTGATCGCCGTGCCGCTGCTGGCCCTGGCCGCGCTCGAGGGCAAACGCTCGCAGCGGGCAATCCCCTGGCGCGCGGTATTGATCTTCGCCGTGGGCCCGGCCCTGGCCGCCCTGGCCTGGGGCGGGTTCTGTTATTGGGCCACAGGCCGTTGGCTGCCCGCGACCTATTACATCCGCGGCCAGGGCATGGCCGCGCAGCTGCTGAGCCTGGACTCGGCGCGGATCGTACTCGCAGAGATGACCGACGGCTCGCCGCTGTTCTCCGGCCCGCTCAAACTGGCCTGGGCCGGGATCGGCGCGCTGGCGCTTTGCATCTGGGCCCTGGCGCCGCGCCGCCGCGATTGGGTCCGGCTGCTGTTGGTTCTGGTGCCGCTGTGCTATTTGGCGCTGCTCGGCGGCCGGGTGATCAACCTGATAGGCGGCAGCTTCACCGGCAACCGCTATGTGATCCCGGTTTTCGCGCTGATGGTGATCTGGGCGCTCTATCCTGCGCACCTGATCTCCGAGGCGTTGGCCCAACGGCTGAAGCTCAAGCGCTCGGCAATCGCGGCCTGGATTGCGGCCCTGGTCGTGGTCTGCGGCCTGTTCGCGCCGCCGGGGCATACCATCCAGCGTTGGCGCGAGCTGACCCGCGAATTCACACTCTCGGCGCAGAACCTCGAACTCATGCACCTGCGCATCGGTCGCTGGATCAACGAGCATTACCCGAACGAGCCGACCCTGGCGCTGTACGACGCGGGCGCCATCGCCTATTTGGTCGACTCCACGGCAATCGACATCGGCGGGCTGAACAACTCGCGCTACGAGGTGTTCGACGAGGCCCACGCCGCGGCCGACCTGCAGTGGTTCGAAAGCTACTGCCATCGCCTCGAAGGGCTGGCCGACCTGCTGATCATCTACCCGCAGCACTACCCGAGCCTGGCCCGGCGCTACTCCGAGCGCGAGGTCTTCCGCGTCCAACTCGACGATCCGCTGATCACCCTGGGCGACACAATGGTGGTCTATCGGCTGAACAACTGATGGGCGAACAGCACAAGCGCCCAAACCACTTAAACGGCTTGGTCTATTCAGCGCGTTGGGCGCTGGGCGCGGCGGCGTTCCTGTGGCTGGCCTGGAAGCTGGTGGCGCGGCAGCTGGGCAATGCGCCCCACGACGCGTTGGCAATACGGCTGACCCAGCTCGACCTTTACGCGGCGCTGGTCCCGTGGCTGCTCTGGGCCGGGCTGCTGCTATGCGTGGTTCCGCTGGCCAGGCTGACCAAACAGCGGGGCACCGGCTATCGCGCCGGGCTTGGATTGCTGCTCGCCATACTCAGTACAGCACCCGCGGTTGTGGCGCTGTGTTTGGCTCGAGACGATTACATCCCCTTGGCTGCTCTGGCCGCCCTGACGCCGCTGGCGCTGGGCGCGCTGCTCACGCCGCTGGAGGCCAAGGCGCTACGTTACCTGCCGCTGCTAAGCGACCTGCTGCTGCCCCTGCCGCTGTGGCGCAGCTACGCTGGGCGCAGCCGCGTGCTTGCGGCGTTCAAGCCGTTGAGCCTGTTGATCCCCCTGGCGTTGCCCGTGCTCGCGCTGTTTTTATGCCCCGCGCCGCGCCAGAGCCTGCCGCGGGTCAGCCCCCAGGCGCAACAGCTGATCGCCGAGGTCGGCCTCTACCAGTGCGCCCTGGACCCGCTGGAGCGCAGGCTGTGGATCACCGACGACAAGCACACGCTGTACTTGTTGCCCCTGGACGATCCCGCGGCATACGCAGTCCAACCTATCGACTCATCGCAATTTCAGTACGTGGGGTTCGACCCGGCGCGGCGCATCGCCTATCACCTCCCGCCGGGACTACGCGAGCTGCTGCTGATCCAGATGGACGACCCCTCGCGCGTCGAGCGCCTGCCGCTGTTGGTCAAGCTCGACAAGACCCAGGTCTTTCCGATCTGGATCGACGGTTTCGCGCGACTGTTGATCAGCTCCGAGACCCAGGGCGCGCTGCTAATAAAGCCCGAGGGCGAGGTGTTGCAGCGCAATGCGGATTTGGGAACCACGGCCTTTGCCGCGTGGGACGCGCAACGCGATCGGCTCTACATCGCGCCGCATTCGCGCTCCGAGCTGCTGGCCCTGGGCGGCGCGACTCTGAAGATCGCGGCTCGCCTGGCCTGCCCGCCTCAGGCCGGGCACATGGCGCTGGACGAGCAGGGCTCGACCCTTTGGACCTGTTATCCCAGGCTGGGCGAAGTGCGGCCGGTGGACCTGACGCGTTTCGAGTTCGCGGGCCGCGGCAAGGTCGCGCCGGGCGTGCGCGTGCTGGCATTGGACGAGCAACGCGGCCTACTGTTCTGCGGTGGGTTCTCGCCCTACCTCGACGTGCTTGAGCTGCCGAGCCTTGCGCGCGTGGCGCGTCTGAGCGTTCCAGGGTGGCAGCGCGGGATGTTCGCGGATCAAGAGCACGAGCGGCTGTACATCACCACCCGCGATCACGGTTTGTGGAGCGTGGATTATTCGCGCATCAAAGGCGAGCACAACGGCTCGATGCTCACCGACCTGACATTGGAACTGCTGCGCCTGGCCGCGCGCGTCAGCGGCGGCTGACGCTACTCCTTATCCCACTTGCCCTTGGAGCGTAGCTGCTCGACCTCTTTTTCCGCCTGGGCCTTGATCAGCAGGTAGTCGGTCTTGGCCACGCGGTTGAGCGGGAACTGGCCGTGCTCAACGATCACGTAGTGCAGCGGCCGCATGTACGAGGCCATGCCCCTGGCGTGCTCGTGCAGGTCGGCCTCGGTCAGCTCGACGTCGGGCTGCTTCTCAACAAAGCAGACGATCCCCTCGGAGAACACCTCGTGCTCCACGCCCACGGCGCCCGCTGCCGCCACCTTCTCGCGCAGTTCGCAGAAGTGATCCTCGATCTGGGCCGGGAATACCTGATAGCCCTTGGGCTTGATTACGTGCTTGGCGCGTCCGGCGAAGTGCAGGCCCTTATCGTCGACAAATCCCAGGTCGCCGGTGTAGAGAAAGCCGTCGTTGGAGATGGTCTTGGCCGTGGCCTCGGGATTGTTGACGTACGTCAGGAAGGTCTGCGGGCCGGTAAAACAGATGTTGCCCACCTCGCCCTGGGGCAGTTCGTCCCCGGCCGAGCCGTCGGAGCGCATCTCTTTGCGGATCGACAACGGGTAGACCGGCATGTCGAAGCCCACGCCGGCGAGGATGTCGTCCACCGTACCGTCCAGCGGCGAGTACGTGCAGAAGCCCGCGGTCTCGGTCAGGCCCAAGCCGGTGCCGAACCCCGGGGCCATCTGCGAGAGCCGTTCGAGGAACTGCCGCGAGACCTGCTGTCCGCCGTAGAGCGCGAAGCTCAGGCTCGAGAGGTCGAATTGATCGTAGTCCGGCAGCCGCCACTGCAGGGCGAACAGCGCCGGGATCTGGCCGAAGCTGTTGATCTTGTAATCCTGGATCGCCTTCAGCGATTTGGCCGGGTCGAAGATGTGCAGAATCACCGCTGTGCCGCCGCCGAACATTACGGTCATCAGCTGCTCGGTCTGGCAGCCGACGTGGGACGGCGGCAGGTTGACCAGCATCCGCGCATTGTCCTCGTCGATACCGAACGCCGCGCCGAGACACATGTTCTGGCAGGTGATGCTGCGGTGGCTTAAAAGCGCGGGCTTGGGATAGCCGGTGGAGCCGGTGGTAAAGATCACCAGGCAGCCGTCGTCCTCGCTCACGGCGTTGGTCATCTGCATGTAATCGGCCAGCAGCTTGGAGGACGAGGGATCGGCCAGCGCCTCCATGCCCAGCCGCTTGGCGTCCGCGCCCAGGTCGTGGATGCTCAGCACGCCCTCGATAGTTTCGGAGGGGTCGGCGAACTGCACCAGGTGTTTGACGAACGGGCAGTTGGCCTGCACCGCCTTGCCCAGCTCGCTGAAGTCGGCGTGGGGCGTCTTGCCTAAAAAGGCGTAGCCCTTGGCCTTGACCAGGCCCAGGCTGCGGATCACCTCGGGGCCTTTAAGCCGCAGGTCCAGCGGCACGAAAACCACGCCGATCTTAAAGCAGGCGTACTCGAGGAAAATGTGCTCGGTGAGCAGCGGCAGGCTGGTGGCGAAGAAGTCGCCCTTTTTAAAGCCCATCTGGATCAGCTTCAACGCCAGGGCCGTGGCGCTTTGATCGAGGCGCTGCCAACTGACCTCGACGCGGGTGTCGGCGTTGATGATCGCCAGGGCCTCGGGTTTTTCCGCGGCCCACTTGGCCACCACTCCGTGCAGCAAATGGCGGTCGGCGTACTCGGTCTCAAAATCCTTCAGCGTAAGCTGCGGCACTCCATGACGCTTGGGATACTCCCCCATTGGTCCCTCCTGGCTGTACTGATCAATACAAACGGACCTCGATTATGAAGTGCGGCCTACGGCTCCGCAAGTCCTGCGCAAAGCGGCTATAATCAGCCGATGAGACCTAACGAAACAATTCGACTGACCGACCCGACCTTCGGCCCGGCGGCCATCGGACGGCTGGCCTCGGGCAAGGCGGCGTTCGTTCTCGATGGGCTTCCCGGCGAGCTGGTCGAAATGCGCATTGATGAGGATCGGCACTCGTTCGTGCGCGGAACGGCCACGCGGATCATCGAGCCCGCGCCCGAGCGGATCGAGCCGGCCTGCGCCGTGGCCGGCGAGTGCGGCGGCTGCTCGTGGCAACACGCGACGCACCAGGCGCAGCTGGGTTGGAAAAAGCTGCTCATCCAGCGCGAGCTGCATCGAGCGGTGAAAGGCCTCGAGCCCGACGTGCTCGCGCCGATGCTCCACGGCAAAGCACTAGGGTTTCGCACGCGTACCCGGCTGCACCGCCGCGGCGCGGATTTCGGCACGATGCAACGCCAGAGCAAACGGGTGATCCCGTTACGCGCCTGCCCGATTCTCGAGTGCGAGCTCGAGCGCTTCGCCCTGGAGCTGACCGAGGTCTTGAAGACCGCGCCCCAAGGCGACGCGGAGATCGAGCTCTACGTGGACGCCCGCGGTGCGCGCGGCGCGTTTGTGCTGCGGCGCGACGCGAATAAGCTCGACTGGGCCGGGCTGCTCAGCGGACTTAATATCGCCTCGCTGCGCGTGGGTCGCTCCGGCGAGCTTCACGGCGAACCGCTGGTCGAGCGCAGCCTGGATCTCGACGTGCTGTTTGAGCCGGGTTGCTTCGTGCAGACCAACCGCGAGGCCAACCAACTGCTGCTCGAGGCGGTGTCGCAGATGGCGGGCCAAGGTAAGAGCTTTTTCGAGATCTACGCCGGGACCGGCAACTTCAGCGTACACCTGGCAAAGCGCTTCGCAGCGGGCAGCGCGGCCGAGGCCGACGCCCTGGCCGTACGGATGCTCGAGCGCAACCTCGCGGGCAGCGAAGTCGAGGTGCTGGTCGAGGCCGATCGGCTCAGTGCGCGGCGCTTGCTCGAAGGTGAGAAGCAGGACCTGTTGCTGGCCGACCCGCCGCGCGCCGGCATCCGCCCACTGCTGACCGCGATTCTGCGGCGCAGACCGCGACGGATCGTACTCATCTCATGCCATCCGATGGCCGCACTGCGCGACATCGGCTGGATCGTGGGCGAGGGGCGCTACGTATTAAAGCGCTTGCAGCCGGTGGAGATGTTTCCCCAGAGCCACCACCTGGAGCTGGCCGCCCTATTGGAACTGTAATCAAGCCACGGGCTAAAGCATGGACAGGCGGTCGAGTAGTTGGGCGTCGTTCAGGCTGTCGCCGAAGTGCTCGCCGTAGTGCGCCAGGGCCAAGCTGCCGTCTTGGCGCACGATGAAGTCCGCGGGAAGCTGGTACGGGTTGCCCTCGGGCATACCCTGCATCCGTCCCTTGATCACGGCCTTGGACGCGCTGACGATCGTTCCCAAACTCAGGAAGTGGCGCAGTTGCCCGGGGCCGACCTGGAACAGGTCGTACAGCTCCCGCCGCGGATCGACCAAAAAGACATTGGGCAGTTTGCGCGAATGCATGAACTCAGCAGTGCGCGCCGGTGCGCCGCCGACCACGGCGTAGACCTGGGCCCCCAGCCGCTTGTAGCGGTCGTAGTGCTCGCCGAGATCGGCAAAGCGTTGGCGGCAAATCGGGCAGCCCACGTAGCGACGGAAGATCAGCACCAGCGGGCCGCTTTGCAGCAGCGTTTCCAGTCCCAGCTCGTTGCCCAAAGCGTCGTGGGCAGTGAACGCGGGGGCCTTGTCGCCGACCTTGAGCATCTCTTCACCTCCTGCGTGATATCCATCCAACGGTTGCACCGATCGGCCGTGATGTAAATACTGAAGGCTCCAACTACGGAGAGGACCATGCCCGAGAACGCCTGCCGCTATTGCGGCGAGTGCCTCAGCCGCTGCATCTACCTGCGCCTGGACCCGCAGCGGGCCGCAGATGAGATGCGCCGCCTGGATTGCGGCGAGCCCACGCCTTTGATCGACAAGAGCTGCGTCTCGTGCTTCGCCTGCAACGCGTTCTGCCCCAACGACGCCGACCCCTACGGTCGGATCCTGAAGCGCTTTGAGCAGAAGTATGAGCAGCGCGGTCTGCCCGAGCGCGCGCGCTATCTGATGCCCACCCAGTCGCGTTCGTTCCGCACCGACACCGTGGCCGCGCTACCCGCTGACGAACGCGCCCTGGCGCAGCAGTGGGCCGCGGCCGAACCCGCGGGCGACGTGCTCTACCCGGGCTGCAACCTGATCACCGCGCCGTACCTCACTCAATCAGGCCTGCTCGACGGACTGTGCATCGCCGGCAGTCTCGACCTGTGCTGCGGCGAGATGTACTTCCGCATGGGCCTGCTCAAGCAGACTGCGGCAATCGCGCGCAAGCTCACCGACTACTACGCGCGGCGGCCCATCGAGCGCATGGTGTTCGTCTGCCCGGCTGGCTACAACATGTTCAGTAACGTGCTGCCCCAGCGTTTCGGCGCGCGCTTTGACTTTGAAAAGGTATTCATCACCGACTACCTGCTGGAACAAATCGAGTCCGGCGCACTGCACTTCGACCATCCGCTGAATTCCACGGTCACGGTGCACGACTCGTGTCACGCGCGGGTGCTCGGCGTAGGATTTATGGAACGCGTGCGCGAGCTGTTGGCGCTGATGGGCGCGCAGGTGCGCGAGGCGCGTCACTCCCACGAGGAGGGCTGGTGCTGCGGCATCGCCGCCGGGGCCGCGCGGCAATCGCCGCTGGACATTGCCTCGGTAGCGGCCCGCGCGCACCTGGACTACCGCCGTAGCGGGGCCGATCAGACCTTGACCTACTGCACCGGCTGCTATTTGACCCTGGGCATGCTCGGGCCGTTCGTGCCCGGCCCGCCGGTCAAACATCTGCTCGAGCTGGCGGCCCAGGCCGCGGGTCGGCCGGTGGAGGATCGGCTGGGCGCGCGCGGCCGCGCCATGCTGCGCAACGTGGCGCTCAACGCCCTGCCCAAATTACTGTCGACCAAACGCTTCCGCGTTGAAGAGGGATGATCAATTAATCTTGTTTAAAAGATAATTTTCCCACCCCTATAGCGACAGTCGCAGACGGATTAGTTCCCAGGCCATCTTGGCCAGCTCGCGCCAATTAAACGTGGAGCGGGCGGTGCGCACCTGTTGTGCGAAGCGTTCGCTGATCTCGAATCCTTGGCGTCGCAGGCGGTAGAGCAGCTCAACGTCAAAGGCGAATCCGGAGCAGACGAACGGCCCGTCGATGGCCTGCCACGCGTTACGCCTCAAAATCTTGGCCCCGCCCTGGGTGTCGGCGAACGGCAGACCGAACAGCAGGCGGGTGACCAGATTCAACCCGCGGCTGAGTAGTTTCTTGGTGGACAGGGTATAGCCGGTCACGTTGGAGTAGCGGCGGCCGCGCCATTTGGAAGCAATCACGCAGTCCGCCTCGCCCTGCTCGATCTTGCGGATCATCGCCTCCAGGTCCGCGGGCATAAAGGGCGAGTCCGCGTCATAGAACCCAACGATCGCACTGTCGCAGTTGCGCAGCCCCTGAACGATCGCGCGCCCCTTGCCCAATCGCTGTTGATGGATCTCGACGCTGACCTGCCCGTGACTCGCGGCCAGCTCGCTAGCGATTTGCGGGGTGTTGTTGTTGCTGCCGTTGACCACGATCCGCACGCTCAGGACCGGACCGAGGGCGTCGAGCAGCTCGGGTACGCCGCGCGCGAGCAGCGGACCTTCGTCCACAGCCGGAATCACCAGGCAGACGCTATGGGTGTGCATGACGGATTGTTGCTCGTTCAACCGGGTTCTCGACGATGTTGGTGTTCTCAGCGGCTTATAAAACGGCGCAGGCCGTAATGCAAATACTTGATGTAGTAGCGCCGCCTGATCGGGTCGAGCCGATCGCGGGTGAAGACCGTCCACAGTCCCTCGATCAGGCTGGGATTGATCGGCGGCAGCAGGCGATAGAGCTGTTTGTGCAGCATCAGGCGCGACCACGATCGCGGCAGCCACTGGATCAGTACCAGGAACAGATGCAGTTTGGTCAGCCGCCGCGAGAGGCTACCCGAGCGCACCATGGTGTTGGCCCGGCGCGGCGGATCGCGCTGGAGTTGCGCAAGCTGCTCATCGCTCAGCTCGCCGCGCTGGTGCGCAGCCTCGGTGATCGCGGTGCCCGCATAGTAGATCAACCAGAACACGGTGAAGCGGCCATAGACCGGGTTGTCCAAATAGAACTGCGCCACGTCCTGGATCTGCTGCTCTGTCTGACCGGGAAAGCCCAGGATGTTATCCACCGTGGCGCGCAGCCGCTGTTTGCGCAGACAGGCCAACGAGCGCACCAGCGCCGCTTGCGGCGTGCGGCGGTCGAAGACCTCGGCGCGCACCTGCTCGTGCACGTCCTGCACTCCCACGCAGACCTGAAAGCAGCCCGCGTTCTTGAGTGCGGCCACGGACTCGGCGTCGAGATCCAGTGGCGAACAGAAGCACATGAACGGCACGCCCACCTCATGCGGGTAACGCTTGCAAAACTCGAGCAGCCATTCCCGATTGTAGGAGAACAGGTCGTCGTTGATCCGCAGCCGATTAAATCCGTAGCGCGCCTTGGCCGCGGTCAGCTCCTGGAACACGTTGTCCACGCTGCGCAGCCTGATCAGCGGCTGGTCGGGGTAGAGCCTGCGCCAGATTGTGTTGTGGCAATACGAGCAGCGGTTAATGCAGCCGCGCCGCGTGAGCAGGGTGTAATGCCGCGCGTAGCCCGGGACTTGATCGTAGAACAGTTGCTTGTCCGCAAACGGCAGCGCGTCCAGATCTTGGATCAGCGGGCCCAGCGGATTGCAGCGGACCGCACCGTCGGCGCGAAAGCACAGGTTGTCCACGCCGGTCGGATCGCTCCCCTGGTGTAGCGCGCGGGTCAGCTCGAGCAGTGCGCGCTCGCCCTCGCCCACAATGCAGTAATCGACCTGTTCGTTTTCAAGCAGCGCCTCGGGCGCGCTTGTGGCGTGGATTCCGCCGAAGACCACGGGCGCCGAGCAGCGGCGCTTGATGCGCGCGGCCATGTCCAGTGCCCAGCGATAGTCCGCGGCCAGCACGGAGAACGCCACCAGGTCCGGCTCGCGTTGCGCCACCTGATCTGCCAGGCGCTCGCGGATATCGAACAGCTTTGCCAGAAAGCGCACGTCGACAAACGAGTCGTCGAACATCCGCGGGTCGAACGCCAGGCTGGTCTCGACGTCGTGCTGTTTGAGGTATGCCGAAAGCAGCTCCACGCCCAGATGCTCGAACGCGGCGTGGACGAACACCACATTGGGTCGGCTCATTGCAGGTCGCTCTTGGCCAGCAACAGCCCCAGTCCGCCGCGGGCGTAGCGCGCGAACTCGTCCAGCGAGCGGATCCCCAGCAGCTTGCGCATCACGAACGAGGGGCGCACGTAAAATCGGCGGTAGGCGCGAAAGGTCTCGTGTTCGATCTGCTCCTGACTAAGCTCGGTCCACGGCGAGGGCAGACGGCGCTCGGGCTGATTGCCCAGGGTGTACTCGCGCCAGTAATCAAAGCCCAATTGCTCGGTGACGATCTCGTGCAGCACAGTGCGCGGCTTGGGCATGGTGCGGTGAAACTGGGCGTAGTCCAGTCCCAGGCTGCGGGCGAAGCGCACGGTCTGTGCGACCTCGTCCAACGTCTCGTCCTGGGAGCCGATCAGGAAAAATCCCAGCGCTTCGATCCCCGCGTCGCGCGTGGCGCTCACCGTGTCGCGCACCTGCTTGAGGCTGATCCCCTTTTGCACCCGCGCCAACTGTTGCTCGGAGCCGGACTCGATGCCGTAGAGCAAGCGTTGGCAGCCGGCAGCGGCCATCTTGGCCAACAGCCCGGGATCGACCTGGTCGACCCGCGCGCGCACCGCAAAATCCAGGTCCAGGCCGCGACGCACGATCTCGTCGCAGATCTGCACGATCCGTTCGCGGTTAATGGTGAACGAAGGGTCGAAGATCTCGAACTCACGGATTGAGTGGCGCTCGATGCACTGCTCGATCTCGTCGCAAACCCCCTGCGGATCGCGGTAGGAGTAAGGCGTGCGATGGATGTGGCAGAACGTGCAGCCGCCGGGACAGCCCTTGGCCGTGATCATCGCCGTGACGTTGTGCCGCCGGGTCATCACCGAGTGGTAGAGCTCGTGGGGCAGTCCGTCGCGTTTGGGAAACGGTAGCGTGGCAAAATCCTCGCACAGCGTCGCGGGCTGATTAACGATCAGCTCGCCGTTGCGGCGCAGGCATAATCCGGGCAGCTCGGGCACCGGCCCTCCGCGCTCCAGAGCGTCGAGCAGCGCGGGCAGCACCGGCTGGGCCGAGCCGATAATTCCGTAGTCGATCTCGGGGTAGCTCATGGTCTCGTGCGGGTAGAGCTCAAGCTGTACATTGCCCACCACCACCGGCAGGCCGGTCTCGGCCTTGAGAAAGCGGATGTAGCTCAGGTTGTCGTGGATCATGTAGGTGGTGAGCAGAAACCCGAGAATCTGCGGATCGAACGGTCGGATGCGCTCGAGCACCTGCTGCGGCGTAAGCCGTTGGGCGTGGGCGTCGACGACCAGCGTCTCGTGCCCCGCTTTCTCGGCGATGGCCGCTGCGTAGCACAGGCCCAGGGGCGGAAACGTGCCGAACTGCTCGCTGACCACGCCCACGTCCTCCTCAAAGCTCTTGTGGGTATAATCGGAGTAGATCAGCGCCAGTCGCATCAGCCGCTCTCTTTCATCGCCTCGATATTGTAGCGGCTGGACACGTAATCGATCATGGTGCCCGGTACGAAACCGGCCTTTTTAAAGCGCTCGACGGTCTGAGACAGCCGCTGGACGAAGCTGTGCCCCGTGCGACGCACGATGTAGCTCGGCAGCTGCGGGGCCTGGGCCGCCAGGTCGACCAGCTCCCAATTGTGGAAGTAGAGCACCACCGCGTCGCGTCCCAGAGGGAGCGAGCGGCGCACGATCTCGAGCAGCGCCCCGGGGTAGTTGCGAAACCAGACCCACGAGGCGGGCAATCTAAGCAGCGGCGTCACAGAGACCGGCACGCGCACGATGCCGTTCTCAATCCGCGGCCGTGTGCCCTTGATCAGGTGGTTGTAGCGACCCGGAACCCAGGTCGGATGGATCGAGCTGTCGTAGCTAAACCCCGCATCCCGTAGCGCCTCGAGCGGCACCTGCTCAAAGCGCGGACTGCGAAAGCCCGCTACGGGACGGCCGCTGAGTTTTTCCAGAACCGCACGCGCCTCGGTCAGTTGCGCGGTCAGCTCGTCGGTTGATTGCTCGGCCGGGCGCCGGGAGTGCAGCGCGCCGTGGCAGGCGATCTCGCAACCCAGGCCCGAGAGCAGTTTGATCACCCTGCCGTGCTGCTTGGCGAACGAGCCGCTGACAAAGCAGGTCGGCGCGACCCCGGTGCGGCGGATCAGCCCGGCCAGCATCTCGGCCCCGCCACGGGCGATCTGTTGCGCCTTGAGCTCGTCGAGCTCCAGGCCGAGGTCCTGCGGCAGGTCGAACTCCTCGACGTCAAAGGTTATCAGCAGCCGTTTGGTCTTCATCCGCGCCCCGCCGCTTTCAGTGTGCAGATCATTCTAACTATCTTGAAAACTTAGGCCAGCCCGCACTTGGATCAGCGGGAACGATCAGCGGGCACGTTGATCACGCCGTAGAAGCGGTTGGTGTATGCGTGGGCTTGCGGCCCGAGCTTGAACGGCAGCCAGCAGACGTTCATCAGCCAGTTCAGCGACAGGCCTACTCCCAGGTAGACCAGCTGCAAAACGCGCGAGCGCGGGGCCGGCGCGGGCACCATGTAGCGCCGCACGTCGCCCGAAAAACGCCAGTCGATTTGCACGCCGGGCAGCAGCCGCTCGACCTGCGCGGGATCGGGCAGGCCGTACTTCAGATGCTCTCGCACGAACTCCAGCGAGCCCGGGTCGAGGGTTTCGGCGGCAAGTAGTCGGCGCTGAAACTCGTTTTGCATTTCAGTGCCCAGGGGCGCGCAGAACACCACCCGCTGCCGCGCCAGGCGCAACAGCAGCTCGAGGTGCTCACGTCGCGAGTCCTGCGGGACGTGCTCGAGAGTATCGATGCTCACCGCGTAGTCAAACGAGCCGTCGGGCAGTTGCGAGGGGTCCGTTGTCTCGGTGATTTTGGGATTGTATTCGACCACCTTCAGCCCGGGCAGGAAGCGCGCCAGGCCCTTTTCGCCGCCCACGTCGAGCACGGTCTGCCCCGGCCGCACCGGGCCGAGCAGTCGCGCGGTCCAAAAGTGCCGCTCGTATGCATCGTGATTGATGTACAGTCGCGGAAAACGGGTCTGCAAAGAGGTGCTGTAAAACATCTATATAAAGGTAGCATATCGCGCAGGTGGAAAATCGGCTCTTGGGCGTTTGACTTTCGTAGCACGATAATTTAATACATATTACTGGCATACGAAAAAGGAAATCGTGCTATTGATGATTCGATTCCTGCGCACTGTGATCTTGACCGCGATGCTGCTGCCGGCCCTGGCCAGCGCCCACGGCGGGCACGGCTTCGGCTTGGCCGCGGACCCGGACCTCGAGAATCCGAGCACGCTGGTGGTACGCGATGGAGCGGGCCGCCTGCTGCGGGTGGAGGTTGACACCAACGGCGACGAAGCCGTCGACGTCTGGAGCTTCTACAGCGCGGGTCAACTGGCGCGCCAGGAGCAGGACAGCAACTTCGATGGCGCGGTGGACGTCTGGCTCGATATCGACGAGCTGGGGCAGCCCTCCACGGGCCGCATGGACTCGGACCACGACGGCGCGGTGGACGTAATCGCCGAGTTCTCCGTAGGAGGGCCAACACTGCAGCGCCGCGACACGGACGCCGATGGCCTGTACGACGAGCTGCTGCGCTTTACCGACGGCCAACCGGTAAGCCTCGAGCGCGACACGGACGCCGACGGCCGGGCCGACCGCTGGGTGTTTTTCGACGCCCGGGGGCAAAGCGTGCTGATCCTGGCCGACTTGGACCGCGATGGCTTCCCTGACCAGCGCCGAGGCATGGACCAGCCTTCGGAACAGCCCGCGAAGCAGCCCGAGACCGAGCCGGTGGAGCCAGTCGCGCCCTCGGACGTGTTGCTTGAGGAGGTCGTGGTCAGCGAACGGCGGCCGCTGACGTCGTTTTCCGACCAGCAGGTGCGCGACCGCGACTTTTGCAGTTTCCCGCACCAGAACCCGAGCGACATCGTGCGGCTGATCCCCGGGGTGCACGTTTCTCAGCACACCGGCGGGGCCAAGGCCTACCAGTATTTCCTGCGCGGATTCGACGCGGAGCACGGCCAGGATCTGGCGGCGTACCTCGACGGCATCCCGCTCAACGAACCCAGCCAGGTTCACGGTCACGGTTACCTCGACCTGCACTTCCTGATTCCCGAGACCATCGCCGCTATCCACATTATCAAGGGGCCCTACGATCCGGAGTTCGGCAACTTCGCCACGGCCGGGGCCATCGACTTCAAACCGCGGCGCAGCGCGGACCACAGCTCCATCGGCTCCACCGCCGGGATGTACGGCACGGCTAAGGTGCTGGGCACGTTCGGCCTGTCGTATGATCCCTACCTGGCCTCGGCCGCAGTGCAGACCGAGCACACCGACGGCTTCACCGACCCGGGCTGGGCCGATGCGCTACGCGGCAACCAGTCGCACACCGCGCTGCTGGGCCCCTGGACCCTGAACCTGCAAAGTCACCACTACGGCCAGCGCAGCGCGGCCACCGATGTGATCCCCGACGAGCTGATCGAGTCCGGCGTAGTCGATCGCTACGGCAGCCTCGACGAGTCGGACCGCATCAGCTCCAACCGCCATCTGGTCGGCCTGACCGCCGACTATCAGCTAGGGCTGTCCGAGCTGCGCTTACAACCCTGGTACGACTACAAACGGACCACGATCTGGTCCAACTACACTTTCTACTTCTACAACCCCGAGCGCGGCGACCAGCAGGAGATGTACGACCAGCGCAACGTGGTCGGGCTCAACGCGCGCTACTCGCGCCTCGACCAGTGGGGCCCGACCCTCTGGCAGACCGGCGTGGGCGTGCAGTGGCGAATGGACATGGTGCGCAACGTGCTGGCCAACACCGTGGAACGCGAGCGCTTCAACGTGATCAACTCATTGGACTTTCGCGAGAACGCACTGGGCGTCTGGCTTCGCGAGGACCTGGCGCTCACCGATTGGCTGCGGATCGTGCCCGGCGCGCGTTTCGACTTGATCGGTTACAGCGGCGAGGGGACCCAGGACGAGCGCTACTTCAACATCTACACCAATATGGCCGACACCCGGCAGGACGTGGAGCGCGACTGGGACGAGTACTCCTACGCAATCAGCCCCAAGGCGTCGCTGATCGTCACACCGCTGCGCGACTGGTCGATCTTCGTCAACTACGGCGAAGGGTTCTTCTCCAACACCACCGGCCAGATGGCCAACGAGCCCCAACGCGAGATCCCCAAGGTGCGCGGCGGCGAGGTCGGCTCGCGGGTCGGGCTGTGGCAGAGGCGAATCAGCGTCGCGCTGGCCGCCTGGTTCGCCAACAAGGAGCAGGACCTGATCTTCGATCCGCTGACCGGGCTGTCGATGACCAAAAACGAGACCGAGCGCCGCGGCCTCGAGGCCGAGCTGCGCCTCAGCCCCCTGAACTGGCTCTACCTGGCCACGGACTTCGCCTGGGTCGATGCGCGGTACGCCGAAACCGGTGAGCGGATTACCAACGGTCCGATCACACTGATGACCAACGGCCTGGGTTGGAGCCACCCCTTGGGCCTGCGCGGCATGCTGCGCGGCCGCTACATGGGACCGCGCGAGCTCGATGGCGAGCACTGGGTCGACCCCTATTACGTGCTGGACTTGGTGGCCGGATACGACACGCCGCGCTGGGGTTTGGAACTGGCCGTGGACAACCTGCTCGACGCACAGTGGGAGGACGCGGTGTTTTACTACACCACCCGTCCCGAGCCCAACGGCGAGGATCTCACCGGCCTGCACTTCACGCCGGGCACCCCGCTGCTGGCGCGATTCACTGTAACCGCCAAATTTTAAATGACCGAAAAAGAATACTAAGGAGTAACCACGATGAAGACCGACCTGAAAAGAATCTCAATCCTGGTGGCATTGGCGCTGGTAGCGGCCCTGGCCGCCACCGTGCTGCTGGCCGGCTGCGGCGGCGACGACGACGATGACGACGACGTGGGCGTTGGCACGTTGGAGTTCTACGCCAACGGCGAGGAGTTCATCCGCAACGGCTTCGTGGGCAAGACCGGCTGGGACATCGCCTTCAGCAACTTCTGGGTCAACCTCGACGGAGTGACCGCCTTCCAGGTCGCTGAGGAGAAGAACGCGCCGTGCCACGCGGGCCACGATCACGGCGACATCCCCGAGGGCGCGGAGCATGCTTATCTCGAGGGCGGACCATTCTGGGTCGACCTGCACCAGGGGGACGACCGCGCGCTGCTGGGCACGGTGACCGACGCTGTGGCCGGCAACTATAATTACCTCAACTTCAATATGATCCAGACCGACACGGGCGATTACAGCGGCTACTCGATCGTGATGGTCGGCACGGCGACCAAGGACGAGGAAACGGTCGCCTTCACGATCAAGCTCGACGAGCAGATGAAGTTCAACGCCTGCCACCAGGAGACCGACGACGAGTACGCGGGCGTGGTCGCTGACGGCGACACGGGCAGCATGGAGCTGACCTTCCACTCCGACCACTTGTTCGGCGACATCGAGTCCATCGACGACCCGGACAGCGTCAACCCCGGCGCCACCGGATTCCAACCCTTCGCCGACCTGGCAGTTGATGGTCTGCTCGATATCGACCAGACCGAAATGTCGGAGCAGCTGAGCACCGACGACTACACCACGTTCATCGCCGCGCTGTTCACCCTGGGCCACTCGGGCGAGGGGCACTGCGGATACGAAGTTTACGAAGAGGACGCCAAATAGCGTCCCTTCTACTGATGTATTCCCCTTATGGCGCGTCGGAGGGCGCGCCCTTTTTTTTATCCCTTGGCGCGGGCACAATAGAACAATGAATAGAAGCCTGACTGTTTTGCTGTGTGCGATTCTAATCCTGACGACCGCGAGCGCGGCCTGGGCCGATACCTGCTCCGACCAGGCGCGGGCCGAGGCCGACCAGCTCTACGAGCAGGCGATGAGCACCTACCTGGTCGACCGCACCATGGCCGATATGAAACGCGCGATTCCCCAGCTGGAGCGGGCAACCAAGCTCTGCCCAAACCACGACCAGGCCTGGGCGCTGCTGTGCGAGCTGTACTGGCAGTACGGCGACGCCCTGCCGCGCAAAACCTCCGAGCAAAAGAAAGTGCGCATCGGCTGGTTCGAAAAGGGCATCGCAGCGGGCGAGCGCGGATACGCGGTCAATCCGCAAAACGTGCAGGCCTTTTTCTTCAAGGCGACCAACGAGTCAGCGGCCGCGGATATGCACGGCTGGTCCTCGAGCATGTGGATGCTGCCCAAGATGCGCGAGTACATGGAGCAGGTCGAGAAGATGGAGCCGAACTACCTCTACGGCGGCAAGGACCGCTTCTGGTGCGAGGTGTTGGTGCGCGTGCCGCTATGGCTCTCCAATCGCATGGGCTACCCGCCCGAGGAAGTGGCGGCCAAGATCGACGGGCAGATCGCGCGCGAACCGCGCTACCTGGTCAACTACAACTACGCCGGACGCGTGTTCTACAAACTCGATCAGCACGACCGCGCACTGAACTATCTAACTAAGGCGATCGAGGACGACCCCGACGCGTTGCCCAGCCAGGCCGGGGTCAACCGCATGGCCCAACGCAACGCGCGAGTCACCTGGCTCAACCTCACAGGCAAACCCTACCCCCAACGCTAGGCACTTTTGAGGTGCCGCAAAACTCGCGCAGTACAATCATCATTTAACGACGACCAACTCCGCGGCGCGGAGAAATACGTTGAACAATGATTAAGGTCCGGTCGTGAGATTTACCCCGGCTCCAGGCCGCACCCCTACTGCCGCGTGCAGCGCATCGGCGAGAAGGATGTCCAGCCCTCTGGTAGATCGACCATGCCCATACAGGTCAGTACGCCATCCTGGATCTGGTGTCCGGTAAAGCCGTAGATGATGTCGTCGGGAAACTCAGGAGGCGCGCTGTCGTCGTCACCGTCGCCCGACAACGAGCAGGCCAGAGCAAACAGCACGGGAATTGTCAGCAGCAGCACCAGCCACTTGCCTTGCATCGCAAGCTCCCTGAATGTGATTGCGATACATGACCGCACTGCCGCTGATTACTGTACAACGCGCGTGTGTAGCCGCAGGGGATGGTTGTCGATGTTCTACGGCGAGATGTTCTTGCCGCCAGCGGTGATGTAGATGAAGCCTTCCCTGTCGATCTCACCCACGTCGCCGGTGTGGAATCCAATTACCTCTACGGGGGCCAGGATAGTTGGGAAAGATCGTTATTCCCGCACCCCTTCGTCTACTGCTCCGGGGGCGGATCGGACTGCGGAATTTTTGCTGGCTGTTCCGGCTCGTCTATCAATACTTTAAACGAGCGCTCGTATTCTTTGACCTTGCGCATGCTGTCGATCACCAGGGCCGCGCCCTTGCCCGAGCGCACGCGGATCAGCATCTGTTCGGCGTGGTCGAAGGTCAGGGCCGCGTAGCGCACCCGGTGTTCGCCCGGCGTCAGGCTGCCCGGCGCGCTGTGAAACTTGTAAAGCACCTCGTCGCGGCCCGGCAATGCCTCGACGAAAATAAGTTCGAGCTGTTGGCCGTCCACCAACAGCCGCTGCATCTGGGCCAGCTCGCGGCCTCGGGCGTTGTAGTTCACCCGCAGCCGCGGGTTGCGCCTGCCCGCGATCAAATAATCCACGCTCACGTGGTCGCTTTGGATGCACAGCTTGATCTCGTGAATACCGCCGTGCTTGGTGTGGTCGCCGTGGCCCGCGGCCTGCGTAGCGATCAGCAGGCAACAGAGCAACGCTGATCCGAGAATTGCTCGCAACTTAGGCTGGGGTGACCGCACGGGCGTTGTTCGCTATTCGTCGGCGTAGAGGTTCTCGATCTCCTCGTCGTAGACGTTGTTGACGTTCTTGCGCTTGACCTTCATCGTCGGGGTCAGCATGCCGTTGTCCACGCTGAACTCCTCGGGCAGCAGGCTGAAGCGCTTGATCGTCTCGTACTTGGCGAGCTGCTTATTGGCCTTGGCCAAGCGTTTGTCGTACTCGACGAGCACGTCGGGGTGTTTGACCCACTCGGACTGGCCGCCCTCGATTTGTTTTTCCTCGACGTAATCCTTGAGCCATTCGAAGTCGGGCACGATCAAGGCGGTGAGGAACTTGCGGCGGTCGCCGATGATCGCCACCTGCTCGATCGACTCGTCGAGCTTGATCAGGTTTTCGATGTTCTGCGGCGAGATGTTTTTGCCGCCGGCAGTGATGATCAGGTCTTTCTTGCGATCGGTGATGGAGATGAAGCCGTCCTTGTCGATCTCGCCCACATCGCCGGTGTGGAACCAGCCGTCCTCCAACGCCTCGGCAGTGTCCTCGGGACGGTTCCAATAGCCGAGCATGATCTGCGGGCCGCGTGCCAAAATTTCGCCGTCGGGCGCGATCTTGACCTCGGTGTCGCGCCAGGGCTTGCCCACCGTACCCAGGCGGAAGCCCTCGGGATGGTTGCCGGTCAGTCCCGGAGAGGTCTCGGTTAGACCGTAGGCCTCCAGGGCGATGATCCCGGCCGAGGCAAAGAACCACTGGATCTCCACGGCCAGCGGAGCCGCGGCGTAGACCAGGATGCGGATCCGGCCGCCCAGAGCCTCCTTGATCTTGCTGAAGACCAGCTTGTCGGCAACAGCCGCCTGGAGCTTGATCGCCGGCGAAACCGACTTGTTGTCCATCTTGGCCTGCACCACCTGCTTGCCCACGCCCATCGCCCAGCCGAACAGCTTGCGCTTGAGCGGGCTGCCCGACTCGAGCCCGGCGTTGATCTTGGCGTAGACCTTCTCGAGCATCCGCGGCACGGTGACGAAGATCGTCGGACGCACTTCCTTGAAGTTGTTGGACAGCTCCTGGACCGACTCGGCAAAGGCCACGGTCCCCTGATACATCATCAGGCCGTAGACCTCCATCCGGCCGAAGGAGTGGCAGATCGGCAGGAACTGCAGGTCGATCTCGCCCGGCTGGATGTCCATGAAGTCGCCGATGCCGAAGATGTTGCTCACCAGATTGCGGTGGGAAAGCATCACGCCCTTGGGATTGCCCGTGGTGCCCGAGGTGTAGATCAGCGTGGCCGTGTCCTCGGGGTCGATCACCTTCCAGCGCTGTTCGATCAGCTCGCGGTCGAGCACTTCGGCCCCGCGCGCCATGAACGTCGCCAAATCGGTGACGAAATCGTCGCTGCTCTGAAACGACTCGATCATCACCGCCTTGCGCAGCTTGGGCAGCTTGTCGCGAACCTGGAGCACCTTCTCCAGCTGCGAGGTGTCCTCGACAAAGATCATCTCGGCGCCCGAGTCTTCAAGGATAAACTGCACCTGCTCGGCGGTGTTGGTCGGGTAGATCGGCACG
This sequence comes from Candidatus Alcyoniella australis, assembly GCA_030765605.1. Taxonomy (NCBI): domain Bacteria; phylum Candidatus Lernaellota; class Candidatus Lernaellaia; order Candidatus Lernaellales; family Candidatus Alcyoniellaceae; genus Candidatus Alcyoniella; species Candidatus Alcyoniella australis. The sequence goes on along the minus strand of JAVCCG010000093.1, from coordinate 2,088 downwards.
TTGAGGATGTTGGCCGAGGTCGAACCGAAGTCCAGCGCGACCCACTCCGGCCGGTTGGTCGAGAGCAGCGAGATCACGCCGCGCGGCTCGATGCCGAAGTCGATCAACGCCGCGGCGATGTTCAGCACATCGCGCTCGAGCTCGCGCCAGGTGATCGAGACCCAGCGACCGTCGCGCTTGGCGCGCAAGGTCTCGTGGTCCGGGCACTTGGCCGCTTTTTCGTAGAATAGCTCGGGCAGGGTATGGGCATATTCGGGCCACTGTGTCTGCTTGCTCATCAGGCGCTCCTAAGCCGAACTATTTATTAAGTTCTTGCGGCGGCATTTAGCACGCCTCGCGGACGAACCCTTATGAATAATTCGGGCTAAATGAATAACATTTGTTAACAGCAGTTTCTTGTAGAACATCGTGCCGGGAAAAGTCAACGTCGGCCCGCGGTCGATCAGAGGCGGTGCGCGCTCAGGGCTTGTAGCGTTGGCCCAGGGACTCGACCGACGTCAGCGGTTTGCCGTTGTCCACGGCGGTCAGTTCTTGCGCAACCTCGGGCGGAATCTGGAACAGCAGCTCGCAGTTGCGGTCGTTGACCTCGCCCATGCCCATAAACGAGTTCGCCCCGCTATGACCACCGGTCAGCTCGTCGTCAAACGCCAGCTCGCGGCCCAGACGCGCCAGCACATCCGCGTCGTCGCCCTCGGTGGTCCAGTGGTCGAACAGCGTGACGAACAGCGAGCCGGTGCCGTCGCGGTTGTCCACGACCTCGAGAATCCGCGCCTGCTGCGGGAAACTGCAGGTCGAGGGGGTCTCGATCTCCCAATATCCGCGTAGCGGGTCGTTGTCCTCGGAGGGATGGGCGATGATCACGTTTTTGTGCCCATGCCCATCGAGGTGTGCGATCACGTTGGGGCAGTTGTTGAGCAACTGCTGCAGCTCCTCGATCCCGGTGCTGGTGCCCCCCTCGTAGTGGTGGGAGGCCACGATCACCAACACGCGGTCGGCCATCGCCAGCTTGAGCTGCTGATCGATCCAACCCAGTTGGGCGTCGCCGATCCCGCCGACCGCCATGCTCGGCACGTCCGCAGTATCAAGCACCAGCAGCCGCAGCGGCGCTTGGGAGCCAGGGACTATTTGGTCCCAGTCCATGCTGTACCAGCCGCCGTCAAGTTCGTTGACCAGGCCGTCGTTGTTGTTGTCGGCAAATCCGTGGCCCAGCTCGTTGATCACCGGCAGCAGGCCGTCGTGGGCCATAAATGCGCGGTTCACGTCGGGCGCAATCACCACGCCGTCGTCGGTCGGGTCGTCGAGCGTGTCGTGGAGCAGCACGAACAGGTCAAAGCGCGGGTCAATGTCGTCCACGTAGTCGTCGGGAATCATGCCCAACGGATCGAGCAACGCGAACAGGTCGGGCCAGTTCAGGTCGATGCCCAAAATCCCGGACGCGATGCGTAGCGGCTGATCGGGATGCATAATCCAAAAGCGGATCGTGTTCGCCAGGCCGGGGATCAGGCCGTACTTGGCAAGGTCAGAGGTGTAGTCCTCGGCGGTAAAGAAATTCAGCTCGCCGAACACGTCGAAGTTGCCGGTGTTGAGCACGTCGTGATTGCCCACGGCCATCATCCACGGCACGGACGTGCCGTCGGCGCGGCGTAGGCCTTCGACCGGCATGTCGGCGTTGGAGTTAGGGTAGCCCGGACGCGCGAAGGCGTTGATCACCTTGCCCTGGACGTCGTACTGCTGCGTGCCGAAGTTGCGCTCGCCGCGGTTCAGGCCGTCAGCGGGGTCAATATCCAGGTCGCCCGAATCGACCCGGGCGTAGCCCGCGATGCCGCTGGAGAAGCCGGTGCCGCTGAGCACGTCGACCTCGACCAGTAGCTCGTTGAACTGGCCGTTGTCGGATGTATCGCCGAGGTTGAGCAGTACGTCGAAGTCGCGATCATAGTCGACCTGGATGCGGTTGGCCGTGCGTACGATCGAGTTCAGTTGGTGCGGAGAAAGATCCTCCTGAGGACGGAACGCCGCCTCGAACATGCCCATAAAGACCGTGTCCGAATCGAAGAAGGTCAGGCGCGTGGGCGCCTCCTCGTCGGTCTG